>ONFL01000070.1 GCA_900317095.1 uncultured Eubacteriales bacterium
GCTGCAGCCGCAGTATAACCGCATACGCAGAAAAAAAACTGAAAAAAAGCAATGAAAATGTTCATTCAGAAGAGTATAAAAAGGACGCCTGTTTCTTGCGAAGCAGGCGTCTTAACCGCTGCGGGCAGCCGTCTTCAGCGGAGGATGATATAGATGTCGTATATGGCATAGGCGGCCAGCATGACAATGCCCTCCGCCCGGTTTATCCTTTTGCTGGTTCTTGAAAAGACCAGCACCATGACAGATATCAATATCAGGAAAGCGCTGTCGAAAAGAGCTGTGGGTTTGGCGGGAATCGGGTGCAGACTGGTGGAGAGCCCCAGGATCATCAGTATGTTGAATATGTTGGATCCGACCACATTGCCAATGGAAAGGTCATACTCCCCTTTCTTTGCCGCCACGATGGAAGTGACCAGCTCCGGCAGAGAAGTCCCGATAGCCACAATGGTG
Organism: uncultured Eubacteriales bacterium; assembly: GCA_900317095.1. Classification (GTDB taxonomy): domain Bacteria; phylum Bacillota; class Clostridia; order Lachnospirales; family Lachnospiraceae; genus UBA2912. Next base: position 451 of record ONFL01000070.1, read on the forward strand.
AGCCCGATCAGAGTCTGCGACCAGCCGAGGGCCTGGGCGATGACCGTGGCCTTGTCCACGACAAGATTGCCGCCGAGGACGACCATAACGCAGCCGATGACGATCAGCGCCACGCTCCGGAAGGGAGAAAGGACGCCCTCCATGGGATCTTCGGGAGCAGTTTTTCTGGACCGCAGGGCCGACCGGATCTGGATGAAGAGATAAAGGGCGAATATGGCAAGAAGGATGATACCCTCCCAGCGTTCAAAACGCATCTGGCCGCCGGCAGGAAGGGCAAATATAAATGTCAGCGCCGCTGCCAGGATAGATACCGGCAGGTCCCGCCTGCGGATCTCATCACTTACCGGCACAAAATGGATAAGGGCACTGGCACCGGTAACTACAAGCAGATTGAAGATATTGGATCCCAGAACGTTGCTGAGCGCGATCTCATTGGATCCGCTCATGGCCGCGGAGACGCTGACTGAAAGCTCCGGCGCGCTTGTCCCGAAGGCCACGATGGTAAGACCTACTATGATGGAGGGGATCCGCAGAAGCCGGGCAATAGAGGAACTGCCGTCGACAAAAAAATCTGCTCCCTTTATAAGTATAAAGAAGCCGGCAAGCAGCAGGATAACAGTTAAAATCATAGATCAGATCCTCCATTAGGCACAAGAAAAGCTGGCAGAAAATCAGAAAAAGTATATCAATGCCCCTGTGAAAAGTCAACCGCAAAAAGGCGCTTGCAAAATATCATATTTTCGATACAATGATAGCATAGTAAATGTAAAATTGATGTTATTGCGTGGGGAAGAGAATGGACAGATATAAAGAAGAATTTATTGAGTTTATGGTCGACTGCAATGTATTAAAGTTTGGGGATTTTGTCACGAAGAGCGGCAGGAATACCCCTTTCTTTGTAAATACAGGTTTTTATCGGACAGGGACCCAGCTTATGCGTCTGGGCAAGTATTATGCCCATGCGATCCGGGATAACTTCGGACTGGATTTCGATGTGCTGTTCGGACCTGCCTATAAGGGTATCCCTCTGAGCGTTGCCGCGTCCATAGCTATCAGCGAAGATTATGGCAGAGAAGTGCGTTACTGCTCCAACCGCAAGGAAGTCAAGGATCACGGAGACAAGGGCATTCTCCTTGGCGGTCCCATCCAGGACGGAGACCGGGTCGTTATCATAGAGGATGTAACAACAGCCGGAACTTCTATCCGCGAGACGCTGCCGATCATTCAGGCGCAGGGAAAGGTAGAAGTGCCGGGCATGATCGTCAGCGTAGATCGTATGGAGCGCGGAACCGGCAGGCAGAGCGCCCTCAGGGAGATCTCACAGACCTATGGTTTTAAGACCGCGGCTATCGTTACCATGGCGGAGGTCGTAGAACATCTCTATAACCGCCCTTATAAAGGAAAGATTATTATAGATGACGCGCTGAAGGCTGCGATAGATAAGTATTATCAGCAGTACGGCGCTGAGGATTAACAGCAGAACAGGATGATTGTATGAGCAAAGGCTCAAAAAAGCCGATCAGGCTCGGCAGCATGATGGTGCTGATCGTATATATAGCTGTGCTTTTTTACGTATGTTTTGCCAGCGAACAGCTTGGGCGCGGCCAGGTCTCCCAGACACTCCGTTTTAACCTGGTTCCCTTCCGGGAGATTACCCGTTTCTGGGTTTACAGGAGCATAATAGGGATCCCGGCTCTGATGCTCAATTTCTTCGGGAATGTGCTGGCATTTGTCCCTTTCGGCTTCTTTACGGCTGTCTGTTCCCGAAGGCGGTCAGCTGCGAAGATAGGGCTGATGACACTTCTGTTAAGCCTGCTGATAGAGACGGTCCAACTTACGACCGGCGTCGGCGCATTCGATGTGGATGATCTGATCCTCAACACAGCCGGCGGTCTGTGCGGATATTGGTTTTTCCTGCTTGCGGGAAGATACGCCGGCCTGCCGTCGGGAGGAAGGAGAAAGCACATTGACTGAGCGGGCATTTCGCTTTGTAAAGATAAAGAATGACACAGGCAGTGAAGGCCGGGGCAGCCTCTGGGTCGGCGGGATCTGTCTCGCGGTGCTGGCCGCGCTGGTCATCGTTTCTTTCTATAGAAGAGGTAATCTGCCCCCCGCTGTCGGGGGCATTGGATATTTAAGCGGGCTCTTTTCTCTGGGAGGGCTCTATAAGGCAGTCCGGCTCTGGCAGAACGGCAGAACGAACGGCCGCCGGGTACAGGCGGCTATTACGGTATGCGGGATTTCTTCAGTCCTGCATATCGTACTGTTTCTGGCAGGCTGCATTGTGAGTGTGCTCTGATGCGCAGATACAGGCAGTATGCGGTTCCTGCCGGACAGCTCACAGCGCAGAGGCTGGCTCTGGCCAAAGAGAGGATAAGGTCGCTGGCAGAGGACAACGACGCGCCCGGAGGTTTTCATGATTTTTTCTGCGGGCTGGCCTGTTGGCTGACAGAGCTGGCGCAGCTTTATGATCTGCTGGAGGAGGCAGACCCGGAGACAGCAGCAGCGGGAGAGGGCAGAGAACTTCACCGCCAGGCCTTTTTTCCTGAATTTCCGGATGATTTTGGGATCCCCCAGCTGCGGATGCTGCTGGAGGAGATGCAGCGCCTTCCTTCTTTTGTTATTAGAGGAGACGAGGAAAGCTTTACGGACGGGCTGGAGCTCTTCCTGGTGTTCTACAGCGAATTTGAGGAGAATGTGCCCCGGATGACAACGCTCCGGGATGATATATACTGGTATATCAGTGATTATGCCCAGGATGGAATCCCCGCGCGGATCCGTGAGATGACAGACCCGGAAGCTTCTTATCTGGGCCGGATGCTGGAGAGGGAAGATCTGACTTCCACCGGCTGGCTGTGGCAGCTGGACGGCCCCGTTTCCGCTGAGATGGAAGGAACTGCCAGCCGCCAGTCGGCCCTTCCGGAAGATATTCTCAGGAGCAGGGCAGATGCTTTTACAGAAAGCTGGATCAGGGGCGCAGGGCGGGCTCTGCAGACAGGCGGCCGTGTTCTCATCTGCGCGGAAGCAGGGCAGGGCAGGTCTGTAAAGGCTGTCGCGGACAGCTTTGCAGAAAGAGGGCTCAGGGCCCTGGTCTGCAGCGGTCCGGTCCGCAGGACAGACTTTCTTTTCGGACGGGCAGGACTTCTTTATCCAGGCCCGCTGCGGACAGATTCTGGCCTGCTAAGGGATAAAGCCCTGGCCCAGCGGTTCTTAGAGACATGCAGGGCAGCCTTTGAGAAGGAAGAAGAGAATATCCGCCGGCTCTGCGGCCTGGCGGTGCTTTGCCCGGATGCAGTCAGGAAAGACCTGCTGCAGGACGGGGAGCAGGGATCTGTCCGGTCAGAGATCCGGCAGCTATGGAACATGTACAGATCCGATGAGGAATTTTTTATTAATGAGCAGCATTTAGCAGGAGGACTATTATGACAGCAAAAGATGGTGTTAAAGTCGGTATTATCATGGGCAGCGATTCAGATCTGCCTATCATGTCCAATACAGCCCAGATTCTTGATGAGATGGAGATCCCTTATGAATTTACCATCATTTCCGCGCATCGTACACCGGACAGAATGTGCGAATACGCTAAGACCGCCAGGGAGCGCGGTATAGAGGTTATCATTGCCGGCGCGGGCGGGGCAGCCCATGTACCCGGCATGGTAGCAGCCATGACTACCATTCCGGTCATCGGTGTCCCTATTTACACAAAGTCTCTGGGCGGCCGCGATTCTCTTTATTCCATCGTGCAGATGCCGTCCGGCATCCCGGTAGCTACCGTTGCTATTGACGGCGCAAAGAATGCCGGCCTGCTGGCAGCGCGGATCCTGGGTATCAAGTACCCTGAGATCAGCGAGCGTCTTGCAAAGTACGCACAGGATATGGAAGACGGCGTACTGAAAAAGGCAGAAAAGTTTGAAAAGACAGGTTATAAGAACTATACAAAGTAAACCGGAGGAGCAGGATGGATAAATACGCAGACAGATGCGGAATTTTCGGAATGTATGACAACAATGGTTTTCATACTTCCCATCTGATTTATTACGGCCTGTTCTCCATGCAGCACCGCGGCACGGAAGCCGCAGGGATCTGTGTGAATGACAGCCAGGGTATTTTTGAATATGTCAAGGACGCCGGCCTGGTTACGGAAGTGTTTGACGATATGAAGCTGGATAAGCTGCAGGGACACGCCGGCATCGGACATGTTCTTCGCTTTGAGGGACCAGATCCGTCCCAGAACGCCCAGCCCATCGTCATCCGCTATACAAAAGGCAGGATGGCGCTGGCCATGAACGGAGGCCTGAAAAATATAGAGGAGATTCGTCATGAGCTGGAACTGGAGGGAGCCGTATTCCAGACCATGGAGGCTGCGGAAGTTGTTTCTGTTCTCATCTCCAGGGCAAGAAACAAGTACAGCACCATAGAGGAAGCCATCGCCTCCATCATGCCGGTTCTGAAGGGCGGTTATGCCATGGTTGTCATGACGCCCCGGAAAGTGATCGGTGTGCGGGATCCATTCGGGATCCGGCCTTTAAGTCTTGGAAAGCTGGATCACTCCTGGTTTCTGTCTTCCGAGACGGTAGCTTTTGATGAGCTGCAGATAGAAAGGGTGCGTGACGTAAGACCCGGAGAGATCGTGGTCATAAATGCCGATGGTCCCCGGAGCCTGCAGGCAGTGCCTTCTGAGGAGAAGAGGGTCTGCATTTATGAGTATGTGTATTATGCTCATGCCGCAAGCCTGATAGACGGGCAGGAAGTATACAAGGCCCGCTATGAGATGGGCAGAAATCTCGCAAAAGAAGCGCCGGTAAAAGCCGACGCCGTGATCTGGGTGCCGGATTCCGGTCTGGCAGCGGCCTGCGGTTATTCCGAGCAGCTGGGTATCCCTATGCTGGACGCTTTTGCAAAGAATAAATATTATGGAAATAATCTGGTAAAGCCGGAAGGTCTGCTTTTTGACCACCGGATCCATATGAAGCTTTCTGTGATCCGCAGCCAGGTAGAGGGCAAGGACATCGTGGTGATAGACGATTCCATGGTACATGGTACGACGGCGGCCATACTGGTGTCTCTGCTCCGCCGCGCGGGTGCCAGGAGCGTGCATCTGCGTATAGCTTCGGCGCAGATCCGGCACAGGTGTGATTACGGCGCCGCGGTCCCTGCGGAGGAGAAGCTTGCTCTGGCGCAGGCAGATAAGGAAGAAGTACGAGAAAAGACGGGTGCGGATTCTCTGGAATTCCTTTCCAGAGAAGGCATGGAGAAGGCCTGCAGCGACGCGGACGGCGGATTCTGCTGTGCCTGCTTTGACGGCAATTATCCCGTATAACATTTTTATGTGAATAAATTCTAAGGAGGTTCCTAATGGACTATAAAAATGCAGGAGTTGATATTGAAGCCGGCTATGAATCCGTGCGTCTCATGAAGAAATTTGTACAGAGGACCATGCGACCCGAAGTTATGACTGACCTGGGAGGTTTCTCCGGTGCTTTCTCAGCACAGAGTTTCAAGGATATGCAGGAGCCTGTTCTGGTTTCCGGAACAGACGGCGTCGGCACAAAGCTCAAGCTGGCCTTTCTCATGGATAAGCATAATACCGTCGGTATAGATTGTGTAGCCATGTGCGTGAACGATATCGCCTGTGCCGGCGGAGAGCCTCTGTTTTTCCTTGATTATATTGCCTGCGGCAAGAATACCCCTGAGAAGATTGCCGATATCGTAAGCGGCGTAGCAGAGGGCTGCGTGCAGTCCGGAGCAGCCCTGATCGGCGGTGAGACAGCGGAAATGCCCGGCTTTTACCCGGAGGACGAATATGACCTGGCCGGCTTTGCTGTCGGGGTTGTAGATAAGAAGGACCTGATCACCGGTAAAGACATTAAGGCCGGCGATACCCTCATAGGCATCGCTTCCTCAGGCGTTCACAGCAATGGATTTTCCCTGGTCCGCAAGGTTTTCACCATGACCCGCGAATCCCTGGATACATACTATGATGAGCTTGGGACGACGCTGGGTCAGGCCCTGCTGGCTCCCACAAAAATCTATGTAAAGGCTCTGCGCACCATCCGTGAGGGCGGCGTGAACATAAAGGGCTGCTCCCACATCACAGGCGGCGGATTTTACGAGAATGTTCCCAGAATGCTGCCTGAGGGCATCAACGCGCATATAAAAAAGGACAGCTATACAGTACCCGCCATTTTCCGCCTGCTGGCAAAGGAAGGCCAGATAGAAGAGAAGATGATGTACAACACCTATAATATGGGTATCGGCATGGTTCTGGCGGTGGCGCCGGAGGACGCGGACAAAGTCCTGGCTCTTCTGCAGCAGGCCGGCGAGACCGGTTATGTACTCGGCGAGTGCGCGCAGGGAGAAAAGGGAGTGACCTTATGCTGAAGATAGCAGTCCTGGTGTCAGGCGGAGGAACGAATCTGCAGGCCATCATTGATGCCATTGCAGACGGGACCATCACCAATACAAAAATAGAAGTCGTTGTCAGCAGCAATCCCCGGGCATACGCCCTGGAAAGGGCCATGAATGCCGGCATTGATACCGTATGCATTTCTCCGAAGTCCTATACAGACCGCAGAGGCTTCCATCAGGCCCTGACGGAGTACCTTCTTCAGAGGAATGTGGATCTGATCGTTCTGGCAGGCTTTATGGTCGTGATCCCGGAGATCCTGATCCGTTCCTTCCGGAACCGGATCATAAACATCCATCCTTCACTGATTCCTTCTTTCTGCGGCAAAGGATATTATGGGATCCATGTACATGAGGCAGCCCTGGCCCGCGGCGTAAAGATCAGCGGCGCAACGGTGCATTTTGTGGATGAGGGAACCGACACCGGCCCCATTATCATGCAGAAGGCAGTTGAAGTGCTTGCGGACGATACACCCGAGACCCTTCAGAAAAGGATCATGGAGCAGGCAGAATGGAAGATCCTGCCCTGTGTGATCAATCTGATAGCCCATGACCGGGTAAGCGTCAGAGACAATAAAGTAAGAATCAGCAAAGACTGACCTGCAGCCGCCCAACCGGCGGAGAAATGGAGTATAGAATATGAAAGTACTGATCGTCGGCGGCGGCGGAAGAGAGCATGCCATCGCCTGGAAAGTTTCCAAAAGCCCGCTGGTTGATAAGATCTACTGCGCCCCCGGCAATGCCGGCATCGCGCAGATAGCGGAATGTGTTTCCATAGGAGCCATGGAATTTGATGCTCTGGCAGATTTTGCCCAGACCCATGATGTAGATCTTACCGTAGTCGGTATGGACGATCCGCTGTGCGGGGGTATTGTAGATGTCTTTGAAAAGCGCGGCCTGCGGGTATTCGGTCCCAGGGCAGATGCGGCTATAATAGAGGGTTCCAAGGCATTTACAAAAGATCTTTTAAAGAAATACCATATTCCCACAGCGGCCTATGAGACATTTGATGACCCCCAGAAGGCACTGACTTATCTGCAGACAGCGAAGATGCCTATCGTTCTCAAGGCGGACGGGCTGGCTCTGGGCAAGGGCGTGCTGATCTGCAATACGCTTCAGGAAGCGATGGACGGCGTAAAGGAGATCATGCAGGACCGCAAGTTCGGTGCTGCAGGAAACCGCATGGTCATAGAGGAATTCATGACCGGGCGGGAGGTCTCTGTTCTTTGCTTCAGCGACGGCAAGACTGTTGTCCCCATGACGTCTGCCCAGGACCATAAGCGCGCGGGAGACGGAGATACCGGGCTTAACACCGGCGGTATGGGAACATTTTCTCCCAGTCCTTTCTATACAGACGAGATTAACGACTGGTGCATGGAGCATATCTACCAGCCCACGATAGATGCCATGCGGCAGGAGGGCAGGGAGTTCAAAGGCATTCTCTTTGCCGGTCTTATGCTGACGGACGAAGGTCCCAAGGTACTGGAATTTAATGCCCGCTTCGGGGATCCCGAGACGCAGGTTGTTCTTCCGAGAATGAAGAGCGATCTTGTGGAGATGTTTGAGGCCTGCATAGACGGGACGCTGGACCAGAAAAAACTGGAATTTGAAGACAATGCGGCTGTCTGCGTTGTACTGGCTTCCGATGGATACCCGGTTTCCTATGAAAAGGGTTTTGTCATAAGCGGTTTCGATAAGTTCCATGAGGATGAAGGCTACTATTGCTTCCATGCAGGAACGAAGAAGACAGATAAGGGCATCGTGACAAACGGCGGCCGTGTTCTGGGCGTGACTGCTAAAGGACCGGATCTGTTATCTGCGCGGGCCAATGCCTACAAGGCTGCGCAGTGGATAGATTTTAAGAACAAATATATGCGCCATGATATCGGCAGGGCTATAGATGAGGCGTGACCGGTATCCAGGCAGGTCCAGAGCGAAAGACAAAGCATGAGAACGATTCGATTATTTGATGAAGACAGCAGGATGACTTCTTTTACAGGGACAGTCATCCGCTGTGATAAAGTGAAAAAAGGCTATGAGGTTGTCCTGGACAGGACAGCCTTTTTTCCCGAAGAGGGGGGACAGACCTGTGACAGAGGCACCCTGGGCGGTCAGGAGATGCTGCATGCTTCAGAAAGAGAAGGCGTGATCTATCATCTGGTCCGGGAACCTCTGCGGGAAGGGCAGACTGTGCAGGGAGAGATAGAATGGCAGAAGCGTTTTTCGGATATGCAGCAGCATTCCGGCGAGCACATTGTCTCCGGTCTTATGCACAGCCGGTTCGGATTTGATAATGTAGGTTTTCATCTGGGCACGGAAGCTGTCACCATGGATTTTAACGGAACCATTTCCCCGGAGCAGCTTCGCCAGGTAGAGTACGCAGCCAATGAGGCAGTGGCAAAGGACATTCCCCTGCATATTTTCTGGCCTGACGCCTCGCAGCAGGAGAGGATATCCTACCGAAGCAAGAAAGAGATAGACGGTCCCCTGCGGCTGGTGGAGATCCCGGGCTATGACATCTGCGCCTGCTGCGCTCCGCATGTCGAAAGAACAGGACAGATCGGACTGATAAAGATCACCGGCATGGATCGCTACAAGGGCGGCATCCGGGTGACCATGCTCTGCGGTTTCCGGGCGCTGGCAGATTACAACCGCAAAGAAGAGGCGGCTTACCAGACCGGCAGGCTTTTCAGCGTGCCGGCCGAAAATATCGGGCAGGCGGCTGAGCATCATCTGCAGGAAGCGGCTCAGCTGTGCCATAAACTGGGAGAACTGGAAAATAAGATTCTGCTTCTTCAGGTTGATCAGATCCCGGCAGACAGCCGCAATGCCTGCATTTTTTCAGATACGGCGGACAATGCCAGCCTGCGCAGAGCCCTCGGCGTCATGTGCGGGCGTTTTAAGGGAATATGTGCGGCTTTTTCCGGAGATGACCGGAAGGGCTGGCAGTTTGTCCTCTCTGTACCCGGGGGAGACGCCCGCATAGAGGGAAAGAGGTTCGCGGACCATTTCCAGGCCAGGGGCGGCGGTTCTCCTGAGATGTTTCAGGGAAAGACTGCTGCATCCAGGGAAGAAATTGAAAAATATTTCAGAGAAGCGTGATATTTACTAAAAAAATATTGACAAATGAAGCTGTTCATAGTATAAGGGAATATACATTGACAATTGTTTCTAAAAGGGGTACTTTGCATGGATGAAGCTTCATTTCAGCAGATTTTAAATGGTTTACTGGATAAGGCAAAGAAGCAGAAGAATGTTCTCAAGTACGACGAGGTGAATGACGCCTTCCTTAATTTTGAGCTGGATGAGGATAAGACAGAGATGATCTACGACTACCTCGAATCCAAGAATATCGATATCACGGATATTCCGGAGTCAGAGGAAAGTGATGACGATGATCCCGCAAGCCAGGAGGAAGAGGAAGAGGTCGAGATCCTCAACGACCAGGATGCTCTGGAAGGAGTCAGCCTGGAAGACCCTGTGAGAATGTATCTGAAGGAGATCGGAAGCGTCAAGCTTCTGAAGCCCGAGCAGGAGGTTGAGCTCTCCAAGAGAGCGCAGGCCGGCGATCAGTCTGCAAAGGATCAGATTATCGAAGCAAACCTTCGTCTTGTAGTCAGCATCGCAAAGAAGTATGTGGGAAGAGGTCTTCCTTTTCTGGATCTGATCCAGGAAGGCAATATGGGCCTGATAAAGGCGGTGGATAAGTTTGACTACTCGAAGGGTTTTAAGTTCAGTACCTACGCGACCTGGTGGATCCGTCAGTCAATCACCAGAGCTATTGCCGACAAGGGCAAGGTGATCCGTGTACCGGTTCATATGGTTGAGACTATCAACAAGACACTGCGTATGTCCAGAACCCTGCTGCAGGAGCTGGGGCGGGAGCCTACCAGTGAGGAGATCGCCAAAGCACTGGGGACGACGAAGCAGAAGGTCGATGAGGCGCTGGAGATTTCCAGAGATCCGGTTTCCATGGACAGTCCGATCGGTGAAGAAGAAGATTCCTCTCTGGGTGATTTCATTGAGGATGAGAATGTACTTTCCCCTTCTGATTCCGCGGACAATCTGATGCTTAAAAAGGAACTGGAGAACGCGCTCCAGACACTCACGGACCGTGAGCGCAGGGTTATTGAGCTCCGTTTCGGAATGAAGGATGGACAGCAGCGTACTCTGGAGGAGGTCGGCAAGGTGTTCAACGTCACGAGAGAACGGATCCGTCAGATCGAGGCCAAGGCACTGCGCAAGCTCAAGCACCCTTCCAGAAGCCGCAAGCTGAAAGATTTTCTTTAATTTATCTGACAATGCAAGAGAGACAGGAACGGAACATACATCTGATAAAGGTGCAGCCGCTTCTGTCTCTTTTTATAATTGAGAGAGAATGTTTTGAATGAAATGAAGGAAAAGCTGACCAGGATCGGCAGAAAGATCCTGACAGCTTCGAGAAATGAACTTTATGTCTCTATGCGTTTTCTGGACATTGCCCTGAGCAGCCTGGGATATGAGATGGATCTGTCCATGCGGACAGTGGGGACGGACAGCGTATCTATCCGCTTTAACCCGGAATACCTTGTGCGTCTGTACCGTGAAGATAATGTCCTGGTAAACCGGGTCTATCTGCATATGCTTCTGCATTGCATTTTCGGCCATATGTTCGGACGCGGGGACCGGGATCCCCTGCTGTGGGATATGAGCTGCGACATTGCGGTCACTTCCGTCCTTGACAGCATAGACAGCCGCGCGGTCCGCAAGGTCATTCCCGATCAGCGGCAGGAAGTTTATGATCAGCTGCATGAACGGCTGAAGGTACTGACTGCCGAGGGAGTCTACCGGGTCCTGGAAGAGGATCCGCCGGACTGGAACCGGGAGCAGATGATAAAAAAATATTTCAAACTCGACGATCACAGCTTCTGGGACAGAATGAGCAGTGAGGATAAGGACAGCTCCGATGACGGCGGCACAGACAGTGACCAGGATCGGCAGGATGATCGGGATCGGGATCAGGATGCGGATCACGGGGAGGATCAGACCCCGGATGCTGATCAGAAAGAGAATAATAAGCCGGAGCAAAGCGAAAGGCAGACCGCAGAGGATACCGCGCGGGACCGCCGGGAACAGGAAGAAAAGCAGGAGAGACAAAAGCGCTGGCAGGATATTACCTCCAGAATCCGTACTAACATGGAGACCTATTCAAAGGACGCTGTGGATCTGGCCGGGAGTATGTATGATTATCTGAGGATCGCCACCCGCCGCAGGTATGATTACCGGGCTTTCCTGAAACGCTTTACATCCCTGCGGGAGGAAGTGCGTCTGGATCCGGAAGGCTTTGACTATATTTATTATATGTACGGGCTTGACCATTACGGCAATATGCCGCTGATAGAGCCCCTGGAGTACCGTCAGTCCAGGAAGATAGAAGAGCTGGCGATCGTGATCGACACTTCCCAGTCCTGTGCCGGAGATACGGTAAGACAGTTTCTAGAAGAGACATTTTCCATCCTCTGCGACCGGGAAGCCGTTTTTTCCCATATGAATATACATATTATCCAGTGTGATGTACAGACAAAATCAGATATCGTCATCCGCAGCGAGCAGGATATACGCCGCGCCATGGACAATTTCCGGCTGGAGGGCTTCGGCGGCACGGATTTCCGGCCTGCCTTCCGCTATGTGGATGAGCTGATTGCAAAGGGCGCTTTTCAGAATTTACGGGGAATGCTTTATTTCACGGACGGCTGGGGACTTTATCCCGAAAACAGGCCCGGCTATGACTGCGCATTTATATTTTTTGAGGAAAATTATAACGACAGGCAGGTGCCGCCATGGGCGGTGAAACTGATCCTTGGACCTGATGACCTGAACAAAGGAGGCAGCAAGCTTTGAATATAAGACAGGCAAAAGATGAGATCATCCATACTGTAAAAGCCTATCTGATGAAAGACCAATACGGACGCTATGAGATCCCCGCGGTGCATCAGCGCCCGGTACTACTGATCGGTCCGCCGGGTATCGGCAAGACGGCGATCATGGAGCAGATCGCCAGGGAGTGTTCTATAGCCCTGGTGGCATATACCATTACCCATCATACCCGGCAGAGCGCCATCGGTCTTCCCTTTATCATCAAGCAGGATTACGGCGGCCGGGAATTTGAAATTACCCGATACACGATGAGTGAGATCGTGGCATCTATTTATGACAAGATGAAGGCAAGCGGCATGCAGGAGGGAATCCTTTTTATAGACGAGATAAATTGTGTATCCGAAACGCTGGCGCCCACCATGCTGCAGTTCCTGCAGGAGAAGACATTCGGCAATCACCAGATCCCGGAGGGCTGGATCATTGTTGCTGCCGGCAATCCCCAGGAATATAATAAGTCTGTGCGGGAATTTGACGTCGTGACCCTGGACCGTGTCAAGAAGATAGATGTACAGCCGGATTATTCCGTATGGAAGAGCTACGCACTGCAGAAGGGCGTGCATCCCGCTATCCTTTCTTATCTGGACCTGAAGAAGGAGAACTTTTTCGATATAGAGACAACCGCCATGGGCCGTGAGATTGTTACCGCCCGCGGCTGGGAGGATCTGTCCCGGATCATGTATTCCTATGAGAAACTTGACATTCCGGTAAATGAAGGGGTAATCTTGCAGTATATTCAAAATCCCCGCATAGCCAGGGATTTCTCCAATTATTTTGACCTTTATCTGAAGTATCGCAGAGATTACCGGATAGACGACCTGCTGAAGGGCAGGGGCACTGATGCTGCGGCGCAGCGGCTGAAAAAGGCTGCTTTTGACGAGAAGCTGCGGATGATCAGCATTCTCGTAAGCAGGCTCTCTGCGTCATTTACGGAATACTACCGGGAAGATATTTTCATGCGTGAGATATTTAACGCATTGAAGAAGATAAAAGGTGAGATGCAGCAGGCGCCTTCTCTGGCAGGGCTCCTGGAGGAGCAGGCCCGGGCTCTGCATCAGACGCTGGAGCTGGACCGTGAGAAGAAGATCCTGGGAGAGGACAGAACGCTTGCTCTGCTCAGGGCAGTACGGGAACTGGAAGAGCTGCGCCGGTCCCTTCTGGAGCAGAAGGATGCCGCTGCTGATGAACAGTTTGACCAGCTGCGCGGCAGGTTCAGCGCCATAAAGGCAGGCCGCGATGCTTTGCAGAAGGAGGCAGCTTCCGGTCTGGAAAATATTTTCCATCTTCTGGAGAAAGCTTTCGGGGAAAGCCAGGAGATGGTCATGTTTCTGACCGGGCTTAATGCAGGCGAATCCTGCGTCCGCTTTATCCGCGATTTTGGATCCGCGTCTTACGACCGCTACAACCGGTCTCTGCTTTTCAATAAGGAGCGAAGCGGCATTCTGCAGGAGATAGACGGGCTGCTCCCGGAGAATCAGTGACAAGAGCGCAGCAGGAGGCATACGATGGAAGAGAA
>ONFL01000075.1 GCA_900317095.1 uncultured Eubacteriales bacterium
CAGCCATTCCTGAGCGGTCTGCCGCAGCTGCAGCACCGTCAGGGGGTAGAATGTCACCGGGACCACCGTCATCACATCGTTGAGAACGGCCGATATCCTCTTGAGGCTGTTCAGCTCCATGTAGGGAACCACAAACACAAAAAGCATGCCGGCCCCGGCCTCTGTCAGCCTGGTCAGGAAGCCGCGCAGCTGCGGGTCATCTGCCTGCTCTGTCCAGTTGACCAGATCTATCAGAAGAAGCTTGTTCTCTGTCTGGGCCAGGGCGCTCAGAATCGGCTCAAATACGTCCGCCTCCTCATCCCCCGGCGGAAGGGTCAGCTGCAGAGGGGCAAAATCGGGCGGGACAAAGCCTTCCGCTATGAAAAGCGATGTAAAAAGGTTGACCGCCGAATTAAGACCGCTGCCGGGATCAATAGAGAAAAGATAGCTGCGGTCCCCCAGAACATCCACCAGGCCAGCGCCCCGCAGCGCCGGTGCCATGCGGTGGATCTCCTCGCACAGGTCTATGAACTGCTCCGCTCCTTTGAGGGTATGGATGCCCTCCAGCACCTCCTCCGGGGAAACCCGGGGCCTTGCAGGCGCCGCGCCTTCATCGGGCTCCTGCGGCTGTCCGCCGCCGGCCCCGTCCGCTTCATAAAAAAACCTGGTCCTGCTGATATCTGCCAGCATCTGTCTTGTTCCTCCTTCCTCCGGCTGTCCGCATCGGCGCACCTTGTGCCCACAGGCCGCGCAGCTCTCCGGATAAAGAAAAACGCCGGGAACCTGATAAAAAATACTGGGTTCCCGGCATGTTCAATGTTAATAAGGTTCCACACACAAGCTAATAGGGGGATTCGAACCCCCGGCCTACGCATTACGAATGCGTCGCTCTACCAGCTGAGCCATATTAGCTTAGATGCGCAGCCGCATCCCCAACAGCTGATGTGTTGGTTTACTAAAACATTATATCATCTTTTTTTCAAATAGCAACAGACATTTTTTGAGCCCTGGCACAGGCAGGCTCTCTGCCCGATCCTGCAGCTTTGTGCTTCGACAGCATCAGTCGTTCTGCTCCGTCGATAGAAGAATGCGGTCATTGTCCAGCTTCTGGCCGGCTTTCTCGGCAAAGCGGGCCAGAAGCTCATCGACGGTCATCCGGCTGCGTTCCTCTCCGCTGACATCGAAAACGATGCGGCCGCTGTCCATCATCAGCGTCCGGTTGCCCAGGTCCAGGGCCTGGTGCATGTTGTGGGTGACCATCAGACAGGTAATGTGCTGCTCCTGCACGATATTCTTTGTCAGCTCCAGCACCTTGGCCGCTGTCCCCGGATCCAGCGCCGCCGTGTGCTCGTCCAGCAGCAGCAGCTTCGGTGTTACCAGGGTTGCCATCAGCAGAGTCAGGGCCTGCCGCTGTCCGCCCGAAAGCAGGCCTACGGGGTTCTTCATGCGGTCTTCCAGCCCCATCCCCAGCAGGGACAGGCGCTCGCGGAAGAGATCCTTTTCCTTCTTTGATATACGGCTGAAGATCTGACCGGACTTCTTGGACGTGCGCAGATAGGCGATGGCCAGATTCTCCTCTATGCTCATGTGCGGCGCCGTCCCCATCAGAGGGTCCTGGAAGAGGCGGCCTATATAGCGGCTGCGCTTGTGCTCCGGTTCAAATGTGATATCCCTGCCGTCCAGCTCTATAAGTCCCTCGTCCGTAAGAAAGCTGCCGCTGATGGCATTGAAGAGAGTCGACTTGCCGGCACCGTTGGAACCGACGACCGTCACAAAATCCCCGTCCGCCAGCTCCAGGGAGAGCCTGGACAGCGCCTTCTTCTCGTTAATAGTGCCCGCGTTAAATGTCTTAGATATCCCTGTGATCTTCAGCATGGCCTGCCGCCTCCCTTCCTGCCTGGCTGCGGCGCAGCTTCATGGCCGCCCGCTTCTTCTGTGAATACACGATCAGTTCCTTTGCCCGCGGAGCCGCAATGGCTACAGCAACTATCAGGGCGGAAACCAGCTTGAAGGCCTCGGTCGGTACATTCAGCCGCAGGGCCAGGGAAATGATAAAGCGGTAGAGGCAGGCGCCGGCAAGGACGCCGATGATCCGCCGCAGCATGACCCTTTTCCCGAAAAGGGTCTCGCCGATGATCAGGGAAGCCAGGGCGATGGTGACCATACCGGTCCCCAGGTTTATGTCGCAGGACTTGTTGTACTGGGCCGTCAGGGCGCCGGCAAGACCGGTCAGAGCGTTGCCCAGGCACAGACCGACAATGATCATGCCCGCAGGATTGATGGAAGAAGACCGGACCATGGCAGGACTGTCGCCTGTGGCCCGGATAGCCAGGCCCAGCGTGGTGCCCATGAACCACCAGAGTATAAGCGCGATGGCGCAGGAAATGATCAGAATCAGGAAAAGAGGGCTCCATTCCTGCCAGAATTCAGATCCAGACAAGCCGGCAAACATGGTGAAAATAGTGTCCTTATTGAAAATAGCTACATTTGAGGAGAATCCCATGACCGCCAGATTCACGGTGTAAAGACCGGTGTTGACGATGATGCCCGCCAGAATGCTGGGCACCCCGAAGCGGGTCTGCAGGATAGCGGTCACGAAGCCGGAGCAGATACCCGCTCCGACAGCTGCGAAAATTGCAAGGATGGGATGCCCTGCCACCGTAATGACCGCAGCCGCCGCGCAGCCCAGCGTGTAGCATCCGTCTGTCGACAGATCGCAGATATCAAGAATGCTGAAACTGATAAACAGAGACAGGGCGACCAGACTGTAGATCAGCCCGATCTCCAGTGCCGTCTGTACAATTCCGGCCGTTAAGAAGCCTGCCATATGATCTCTTCCTCTCTTCCCGGACGCGGGGATAAAAGGCGCCGGCGCTTCATGCAGCGCCGGCGCTTATTGTCTATGTGATTACTTGTCGAAACTATCCTGGGTCTTTGTCTCTTCGATATCTGTGCAGTAGGGCTGGATGGCTTTCTTTATGTCGTCCAGCTTCAGTCCCAGCTTTTCAGCGGTCTCTGTGTTGATGGTGGCGATACCGTTGTCAAATGTCTGCACCGGGGTAGTCGCCGGATCAGCACCATTTACCAGGATGTCGACAGCCATGTCGGCGGTAGCCTTGCCCAGGCCGACGTAGTTTACACCATAGCCGCAGAAGGCACCGTTGAGAGCGAAGGAATCAGCGCCGCCGTAATGGGGAACGCCCGCGTCAGCCAGCTTCTCGTAAATGGACAGTTCTGCGCTCATAACTGTGTTATCGAGCGGCGTGAAGACGGCGTCTACCTTGCCGCTGCCCTCTGTCAGGCTGTCAACTGCAGAGATCAGTTCATTGGTATTGGTCCCGGTCTTCTCTACATATTCTATACCCTTGTCATCCAGGTACTTTTTGGCGTCCTCAATGGCCTGTCTGGAAGAATCCTCACTCTTGGAGTAGAGCAGGCCGACCTTCTTTATATCCGGATTGACTGCAAACATCATGTCCATGACAGACTGT
Source organism: uncultured Eubacteriales bacterium (assembly GCA_900317095.1). Classification (GTDB taxonomy): domain Bacteria; phylum Bacillota; class Clostridia; order Lachnospirales; family Lachnospiraceae; genus UBA2912. Next base: position 3,471 of record ONFL01000075.1, read on the forward strand.
GTATTGAGCATATCGGATGTTCCGGTGATATTGGCTCCCGGAGCGTCCATGCTGGCAACAAGGCCGGAGCCGACCGGATCGGCAATGGCTGAGAAAAGGATGGGAATGTCCTCGCCCTCTGTCTGGGACTGAACGACCTGGGCTGCTGTTGTGGCGATGGGTATGATGATGTCCGGATCCTCAGCCATGAGATTGGAAACATGCTGATTTAAGTCATCCGGGCCTTCCTCATAGCTGATATCAAATGTGACGCCCAGTTCTTTGCCCTTGGCTTCCAGCTCGGAAACGATACTGTCCTGGATCTGGTCCAGAGACGCATGCTTTAGCTGCTTAAGGATGGCGACCTTGTATGTCCTGCCGGCGGCGGAACCCGCAGCGGACTCTTCCTGGCTCTGCGCGGCCTCCTCAGATGATGCCGCCGCGGTCTTATCAGACGAACTGCCGCATGCGGCCAGAGACATGGCCATAAAACCGGTCATAGCAAATGCTGCTGCTTTTCTCATGGAAACTCTTTTCATCCTTAATTCCTCCCTAAGTGAATGTGATAAAAATAAAACCTGCAGCAGGAAGCTTCTCTTTCCCGTCTGTCCCGGAAAAAGGAAAAAGCCTTCATCCCACTTTCTACTATGGGACAAAAGCTTCTAAAACTTCTGCGATACCACCCAGATTGACGCAGGCGCGCCCTCTCGACTTCCGTACTGCAATAATACGTACCCGGCTGATAACGGATGGGAACCGTCGGCGTCTACTCGAACCTGTATCAGAATCCTTTCAAGCCGCCCTCAGAAGTCCATTCACCGTCCTGTACGTCCCCGCATTCTCAGCACCGTCGGTTCTCTGTTGCACGTACCTTATGGCCGGTTACTACTCTTCGTCACTGGTTTAGTACATTATAGCATTAAAATTATAAATTGCAAGACTGTTTTTTAATCCGTGCATTCCGCTTCGAACCCGATCCCCGGACGTTACCGCTGCAGCCAGCTCGGCCCAGGCTGCCTCACGGCACACAAAAGGTCCGGCTTAGTGCTGCTTCATTCCTGACCTGACACGGTTCACCGGTTTCTGTTGCGCGAGACCCAGACGTCAGCGCCGCTTACAACGGGCAGCTCTGAAAATCAAAGTCCTCAGACGGAATATCACCCCTGCTGGAGCGGATTGCAGGTACAGGGCACCGCTATCTCCCCGGCTGCACGGAAACTTTATTACAAAACACGGGAAAGCCCGCGGATGTAAACATCCATCTGATGCGATTTATTCGCTGTCTCCCCAGTATAAAGGAAAAAAGGACGCCTGTCAAGCAGGCGCCCCCTCATGCTCAGCATGGAGCTTTTCTTATTCTGTCTTGTCCATGTACTCAGCAATGATCTTATCCATAGTGCCGTCTTCCTGCATCTTCTTGAGGGATGCGTTGATGGCATTCAGAAGCGCATCGTCACCCTTCTGTACAGCAATACCATACTGCTCATTTGCAAATGCTTCCGGATCTTCAACAATCTTCAGGCCTTTGTTCTCCTTTACATACTGCTCAGCGGTAGCGGAGTCGATAACCAGAACATCGCACTTGCCATTCACAAGTTCAAGAACGGCGTCCGCGCCCTTCTTGAAGGAATCATACTGATAGCCCAGTTCCTGAACGACTGTCTCGCCGGTGTAGCCCTGGATAACAGAAATCTTCTTGCCTTCCATATCCTTGGCGCTGGCGATCGTAGAATCCTCGGGAACGATCATAACCTGGGTCGCGGTGTAGTAAGGATCGGAGAATGTGATCTCCTCCTTGCGCTCATCTGTGATGGTCATACCGGCAATCGCGCAGTTGATCTGGCCGTTCTTCAGAGCTACAGACAGGGAATCGAACTCCATGTTGTTGATCTTTACATTCCAGCCATTGTCATCGGCGATCTGCTTGATGATAGCCATGTCGATGCCGTCGAACTCATCGATAACGCCCTGGCCTGCTACATACTCGAAGGGCGGGAACTCCGCATTCGTTCCGGCAACCAGTGTGTTGTCCTCGAGGGAGACACCTTCCGCTGCCTGCGCAGCCTCTGTCTCAGCTGCAGACTCTGCCGCGGCGGTCTCTGTCTTCTTGTCGGATGAGCCGCAGGCTCCCAGCACAGATGCTGCAAGAGCCGCTGTAAGACTCAGTGCTACTACCTTTGATAACTTTTTCATAATGAAACTTCCTCCTCCTTGGGTTTCGTAATGATTTATCATCAGCCGCCCCGCGGGCAGCCTGATTTCCTGTCTGATGCCCCGCCCTCAGCCTATAAGATCTTGCTGAGGAACTGCTGCGTCCTCTCTTCCCTGGGGGCGCTGAATATCTGATCAGGCGTTCCCTGCTCCAGTATGCCGCCTCCGTCCATAAAAAGAACCCTGTCGCCCACCTCGCGGGCAAAGCCCATCTCATGGGTAACGACCACCATGGTCATACCGCTTCTGGCCAGGTCCTTCATAACATCCAGAACTTCCCCGACCATCTCGGGATCCAGGGCACTGGTAGGCTCGTCAAAGAGCATGATCTCCGGCTCCATAGCCAGAGAACGGGCAATGGCGATCCGCTGCTTCTGTCCGCCGGACAGCTGAGCCGGATAAGCATCCGCCTTGTCTGCCAGGCCTACTGTCTTCAGCAGGGACACAGCCTTCTCCTGAGCCTGCTCCTTTGTCATCTTTTTCAGCTTGACCGGAGCCAGTGTGATATTGTCCATGACCGTCAGATGGGGAAAGAGATTGAAATGCTGGAAAACCATGCCCATCTTCTGGCGGATCAGATTGACATCCACGCCGGGCCCGTTTATCTGCTCGCCGTCCACGAAGATTTTTCCCTCTTCCGGCGTCTCCAGCAGGTTCAGGCAGCGCAGGAATGTACTCTTGCCGGAGCCGGACGGGCCGATGACGACTACAACCTCGCCTTTATTGATCTCCTCATTGATCCCCTTGAGGACTTCATTGCCCTTGAAGCTCTTGTGAAGATTCTCTACCTTTATCATAGCCATTATAGCATACCCCCTGTCAGTGCTGTGCGGACTGGCGCATCTTGTTCTCCGCCCTGCCCAGCAGGATGGTCAGTATTTTTATGATAACGAAATAGATCACGGCGGTACCGATCAGAGGCATGAAAGCGGTATAGGTGGCTGACTTTATGAAGTCGCCTGCCTTCTGGATATCCATAAGGCCTACATATCCGACGATGGCCGTCTCCTTGACCAGGGTGATAAACTCATTGCACAGGGCCGGGAAAATATTTGTCAGGGCCTGGGGTACAACGATGCTCATCATGGTCTGCCTGGAGTTGAGTCCCAGGGAGCGGCCGGCCTCAGTCTGTCCTATGTCTACGGAGAGGATGCCGGCACGGATGATCTCCGATACGTAGGCGCCGGAGTTGATGCCGAAGGCGATGGAAGCGATGACCCACTTGGGCCAGGGCACGGCTGCGAATATAACAAAGTAGATGATCATCAGCTGGGTAACGGAAGGTGTGCCGCGGATGATATCCGTGTAGACCTTGCCGATCCGGTTCAGCGCCTTGTTCTTCGACAGATTGCACAGGGCGATCAGAAAGCCCAGCACGATGCCGATGGCGGCTGCCAGGAGTGAGATTCGGATCGTGACCAGAATACCGCTGAGCAGCAGCTGGTAACGATTATCCCTGATAAAACATTTGTAAAATGTGTCCGACAGCCCGGACAGCCATAGCGGCGGGATCTGATTCATCTGCAATTCCTCCCCATAATGGAAAACCTAAAAGAACGCCCGGCTGCGGCTTCGCACCCGGGCACAGCACAATTCTTCTCTGAAAGTGCTTCTATTTTTTATGCATAATTAAAAGAATTTTCCCTTGTTTATCCACAGATTATAGCATAATTATACACTGCAGTCAAGAGTATATCCTTCTCCGGTCTTTCGGCTGCATTATTTCTCCGCGTCCAGGGAAAAATAATCTTCCCAGGCCTGGGGCCCGGCTGCCAGCACAGAGCAGGCACAGCCCAGCTGCAGCGGGCTGCCGTCCATCTGCCCGACCAGAGCTCCGGCTTCACTCGCGATCAGTGAGCCGGCAGCGAAATCCCAGGGCTGCAGGCGGTATTCGAAGAAAAGGCCGCTGCGGCCTGCCGCGATATCGCACAGATCCAGAGCCGCCGAACCGCTGCGGCGCACATCCAGACTGGCCCGGTGAAGCTTCTTCGCCGTCTCAAAAGTCTGGTCTATCAGCTCCTCATAATAAGGAGATGTCCCGAATGTGACCAGCTCCTCTGCCAGATGGCCGGCGGCGGCATGGATGGGCTCGTTGTTGAGAAAGGCCCCGCCATCCTTTATGGCGCGGAAAAGCTCCTTTGTATAAGGGTTATATACTACGCCTATCACAACTTCGCCGTCCTTTGCGGCTGCCACGGACAGGCAGGAGTGGCGGAAATTCTTCATGAAATTCGTTGTTCCGTCTATGGGATCCACGATAAAAGCCCAGCCCTTTCCATTGTAGGCCTGGCACCCGCATTCCTCGCCGACAAAGGCGGCCTCGGGCATGATCTTCAGCAGCGCCTCCTGCAGGGACTGCTGCACGGCCACGTCATACTTTGTCACATAATTCGCGCGGCCTTCCTTCGAGGAAGCGGATCCTGCCGGATCCTGTGCGAACAGGAGGATGTCGCCGTTCTTTTTAACGGCTTTTATTATCTCGTCGATCAAAACATTTCACCTCATAATTTTATGATGCGCTCTATGGCTTTCTTCGTATTCTCATGGGTGCCGAAGGAAGTCAGGCGGAAATAGCCTTCTCCGTGCGGTCCGAAACCGGATCCCGGCGTGCCGACAACATTTGCCTTATTCAGCAGCAGGTCAAAGAACTCCCAGGAACTGAGGTCCTTCGGCGTCTTCATCCAGATATAAGGGGAATTCACGCCGCCGTAGACAGCGTAGCCGGCATCTGCCAGACCCTGGCGGATGGTCCTGGCATTTTCCATATAATAATCTATCTCCTCGCGGATCTGCTTTTTGCCCTCGGGCGTGTAAGTTCCCATGGCCCCCATCTGTACGATATAGGGCGCGCCGTTAAACTTTGTGCCGTGGCGGCGGGCCCACAGGTCGCGGACATGAACATCGCCGCACATGAGCTGTTTGGGAACGACGGTGAAGCCCAGACGGGTTCCGGTAAAGCCGGCGTTCTTGGAGTAGCTGCGGATCTCGATGGCGCACTCCTTGGCGCCTTCACACTCGTAAATGCTGTGAGGAACGTCGTCCTCTGTAATATAAGCCTCATAGGCGGCATCAAATATGATCACGGACCCCTCCCGGCGGGCATAGTCAACCCATACCTGCAGCTGATCCTTTGTGATGGTTGTTCCGGTGGGATTGTTGGGGAAGCACAGGTAAATGATATCCGGCCGTTCCTTTGGCAGTTCCGGTACGAAGTTATTCTCGGCCGTGCAGGGCATGTAGATCACGTCGCTGAAGCGGCCCTGGTCCGGCAGATATATGCCGCCGCGGCCGTTCATGACATTGGAATCTACGTAGACCGGATAGACGGGATCCGTTACCGCTATGCGGTTGTCGACGGAGAAAATATCGCCGATGTTGCCGGTGTCGCTCTTGGCTCCGTCGCTGATGAAGACCTCATCGTTGTCCAGCTGCACGCCCCTGGGCAGGAAGTCGTTCTCGATGATGGCGTCCCGCAGAAACTGGTAGCCCAGATCCGGCGTGTAGCCGCGGAATGTCTCTTTGACCGCCATCTCATCGACAGCACCGTGAAGTTTCTTTATGACCTCCGGAACCAGGGGAAGGGTCACATCGCCGATGCCCAGACTGATAACATCCCTGTCCGGATTCGCTTCTTTATAGGCAGAAACCTTTTTCCCGATCATGGAAAATAAATAACTGCCGGGAAGTTTCAGATAATTTTCATTAATTTTAAACATGGAGCCGCTCCTTTCGTTTACTGCAGCAAAGTGACGTATTGAAGCTATTTTATATCATTCCCCGTCATCTGGCAACAGGCAATCCTGTCCTTTTATAAGTCCACAAAGCGGGGCTGCCGCTTCCGGTAAAGGGTGATTGCCTTAAAGCCGGCTGCTGCCAGCATGTCCCGGGCTTCATCCTGATAGGCTCCTATATTGACGGCGTCATGGGCATCACTGCCGATGGTGATGATCTCGCCGCCGCAGCTTTTGTAAAGCTTCAGGACATACAGAGGCGGCATGGTCTCCCTCATGGGCCGGAAAAGGCCGGAGACGTTCAGCTCTATGCCCTTGCCGCGTTCTATGAGGATCCGGAAAAGGGCGCGGAATTTCTCCTCGAAGGGGGCCGTATCCATCCGCATGCCCCGCCGTTCAAAGGCATAGCGCAGGGGATAGGTCAGATGGCCCATTACATCAAAATCCCCGGTACGGGCCAGCTCAAGCAGCCAGTCCAGATAGTGGTCATAAAGAGCCGTCAGGTCAATGTCCGTAAAATCATAATAGTAGACATCCAGATCCTTCTCCATGTTGTGAACAGAACCGATCACGAACTCCGGCTGAAAATCCTCCAGGAACTGCCGGGCCTGATCAGGATTTACCTGGGGCTGCCCCAGCTCTATGCCGGCAGTCACCACCAGCCGGCCGGCATATTTCTCCTTTGCCGCTGCCAGCTGCCGGGCCAGGTCCGCAGTATCTGTCGTATACCGGCTTTCCTGGCCGTCATCAAAAAGCTTTCCCTCTCCGTAAGGAAGATCCGTGAAAATGTCCATGTGGTCCGTGACTGCGATCTCGTCCAGACCGGCCTTTATGGCCGCCCGGCACATGGCATCTATCTCTTCCTTCCCGTCAAAGGAAAAGCGGGAATGTGTATGATAGTCTGCTTTGTACATCTTTACTGGTCCTCCCCTTCCGGCGCCGCTGCTCCATGATCGTCTTCCGGTGCTGCCCCGCCGGCAGCCTGCATCTTTCTCAGCAGCTTTTCCTTCTTCTTCTCTTCCCGCAGGCTCTTAAAGAAAGCACTCAGCATCTGCGAGCACTCCTCTCCCAGCACGCCAGTCTCGACCTCCGCCTGGTGGTTGAAGCCTTCCTCCTGCAGGATATTCAGGACAGAGCCCGCACAGCCGGCCTTGGGGTTCACAGCCCCGATCACCACCCGGGGAATACGGGCCTGGACGATGGCGCCGGCACACATGGGACAGGGCTCCAGGGTCACATACATGGTGCAGTCCTCCAGCCGCCAGTCGCCTATAGCCTTGCTGGCCCGCCGGATAGCGATGATCTCGGCATGGGCCAGGGGGCTGCGGTCCTTATTGCGCCGGTTGCTGCCCCGGCCGATAATCTGCCCGTCCTTCACGATCACGCAGCCGATCGGCACCTCGGCGATCTTTGTAGCCCTTTTTGCCTGGGCCATCGCCGCCTTCATAAATTTCTCATCTTCCGTCAGTTTACGCAAATATTTTCCCTTTCCCCTCGTATTTAACAAAAGGTTGCGGATTAATTTAGACTTTCTTAATAATATTCTATTGGGATTTTATACTTGTATGCTATAGTAGCAGTGTAAGGCAAATGATGATAACAGACAACATTAAACATAACAAATCCTCTCTCAGGGAACAGGGTATTCTTCGGCGGAATACCCTGTTCCTTTTTCTGCTGCAGCCGTCTTCTCAAAAAAGGGCCGCCCTCAAAGGACGGCCCTTTCTTTTGTATCACAATTTCCCTGCTTTGGAAAGCCGCAGCGCTTTTATCCGCGGATTTCTTTAAATTTCTCGATCAGAGCCGGTACGATCACATGCAGATCGCCGACAATGCCATAATGCGTATGCTTGAAGATCGGCGCATTGGGATCGCTGTTGACCGCGATGATGACGTCGGAATTCTTCATGCCATTTACATGGGGAACGGCGCCGGAAATACCGAATCCGATGTACAGCTTGGGGGTAATGGTCTTGCCGGTGATGCCGATCTGGCGTTCCTTGGATACCCAGCCCTGGTCAACAGCCGCCCGGCTGGCGCCGACATTGCCGCCCAGCAGAGCAGCCAGCTCATAGAGCTTGTCGAACTCTTCCTTGCTGCCGAAGCCCAGGCCGCCGGCAACGATGATGTCCGCGTCCTCGATATTGGTCTTCTCCAGATCCGCGTCCGGACGGAAGCCCAGGAACTGTGTCAGGATAACAGAAGCAGGCACATCGACGGTCTCATAAATGATCTCGCCTTCTGCGCCGTCCTTTGCAGCCTCTTTCATCTTAAATACGCCGGCGCGCAGTGTGCCGATCTGCGGATCTGTCTCCAGGCGGATCTGCGCGTACAGTCTTCCGTCATAGGAGGGACGCTCCCAGACGATCTGCTCACCCTCTATGCGGATATCGGTACAGTCTACCGCGATGCCGACACCGCAGCGGACAGAGATAGCTGCCGCTGTATCTCTTCCCTGAGGAGTGGAAGGAACCATGACCAGCTTCGGCTGATACTTGCCGATCAGCTGTGCCATGATATAAGCCTCTGCCTCAAAGCAGGTCTTCTGCTTAACCGCGATCACGCAGTCCGCGCCGTTGGCAAAGGCCGCCTTCGCAGCTTCCTCCGGATTCTCTCCGATGATAACAGCCGCGGCTTTCTCCCCGCGGGCCGCGGCGAGTTCATGAGCCTTCTGTGTCAGCTCCAGGCTGACCCTCTTCGGAGTATCGCCGGATAATTCATATAATACCCAGATATTCTGACTGCTCATCTTCCCGCCTCCTATACATAATGGTTCTCAAGCAGAACATCCACGAGCTTCTGCGCCGAATCCTGATCGTCGGCACCGGTGATCATAAGGCCCTTCTGCGCGCTGTCAGGAGCGGCCAGTCCTGTAACCACGGACTTGCTCTGCAGAAGGATGCCCTCCAGCTCCAGAGTCTTGCTGTCATAGACCTCTATCTGGGCCTTCTTCATAGCCGTGCGGCCCTTGAGGCTGACATTGCGGGGTTTGTTGGCGCCCTCAGCGACGGAAACGACTACCGGGAACGGTGCGGACAGCTTCTCATAGCCTGCACCCGCCTTGCGCTCTATGGTAAGGCCCTGGTCATCCTTCTCGATGGCGGACGCGTTCGTAAGGATACCCATACCCATCAGGGTACCCAGCTTTGCCGCAATCTGACCGGTCTGACCGTCAATGGACTGTGCTCCACAGACGATGCAGTCGTAGGGACCGCTCTTATCTGCCGCTGCCTTCAGCACAGATGCTGTGACCAGAGTATCTGCCCCGGCAAAGGAGGAATCTGTTACCCGGATGGCCTGCTTCGCACCCATGCCGACTGCCTGGCGAAGAACGTCTTCGCAGCTCTCAGGGCCCATGGAAATAGCGGTAACGGAGCCGTCACTGCCCGCGATCGTCAACGCTGCCTCAATAGCATTGGCATCCGGCGGATTCATCATCTGGCCGGCACCGCTTCTGTCGATTCTCTTCGTCTCCGGATCGATCTGGATAGCAGAAACGACCGGAACTTCCTTTAATAATACAAGAACCTTCATTGAACTCTCCTTATCTTCTCTGCAGAAAAGACTTTTCCTATTTTTACATACTGCAGTTTCATTATAAGTCGCTGTTTTATAAAATGCAAGATTTGCGCATCTAATAAATGAATTATGGAAAATATTATCCTTTAGGGGCATTTTACACAAACATTTCAGAAAATAAGCCCTTATTTTGTTGACTATTCCTAGTATTGTGTTATAATATCCATGGAGTTTTATGGATAGTATAAGGAGGTATTAGTATGGAACTTAAGAAGGTCAACTACAAGGTAGAAGACGGTATTGCCGTTATCGGCATGAACTATCCGAAGAATCTCAACGCCATTGATGTAGAGATGGCTGACGATCTGATCAAGGTCGTTGAAGAAGTTGAGAAGGATCCCGCTGTTAAAGTTGCTGTCCTTAAGAGCGACGGCAAGGCCTTCTCAGCCGGCGGAGATATCGGATATTTCTATCAGCTGATCCAGGCCGGCGGAGACGTCAACATGGATGATCTGATCGCCCGTGTAGGTATCGTTGCTGACGGTATCAAGAAGAGCTCCAAGATGTGGATCTCCTCTGTCAACGGCGCAGCTGCAGGCGCAGGTGTTTCTCTTGCCCTGGCAGGCGACTTCATGATCGCAGCCGACAACGCATTCCTGATGCTCGCTTTCGTAAACCTGGGCCTCGTTCCCGATACCGGTGCTGCTTACCTTCTTACTAAAATGATCGGTACCGCCAAGACCATGGATATGGCTGCTACAGGCCGCCGTATGATGGCCGATGAGATGAAGGCTGAAGGCCTTGCCTACAAGGTAGTTCCCGTTGCTGATCTCGAAGCAGAGACCATGAAGTTTGCCAAGAAACTGGCTGCCGGCCCGCTTGTATCCTACAAGAATATCAAGAAGCAGATCTACGCTGCCGCTTACAGCGATTACAAGGACTGGCTCGATAATGTTGAAGGACCGACCCAGCATGAATGCGCCGGCACCATGGACTTCCAGGAAGGCTGCAAGGCATTTATCGAGAAGAGAAAGGCTAATTTCGAAGGCAAATAATGTCCGTAACCGGGCCGTCCGGTCAGGGCGGTCCGAATATCCGACCATTAGAAAGGTGGTATCACAGTGAAGAATAAATTATATAACCTGGATCAGGTTCTGGAACAGATCCATGACGGTCAGAGCATCATGTTCACCGATCTTCACGGCTTATGTGCGCCGGATGAGATCATTGACGGAATGCTGGAAAAGGGCGTAAAGGACATCACAGCCATAGCGGTTGCTTCCGGCCGTCCCGACGAAGGCCTGGGCAAACTGATCACCGCCCACCGCGTTAAAAAGCTCATCACGACCCATATCGGCCTTAATAAGAGCAGTATACAGGAAATGTTCGCAGGCGAGATGGAAGTTGAATTCGTTCCCCAGGGAACATTTGCAGAGCGTATCCGCTGCGGCGGCTTCGGACTGGGCGGCTGCCTGACAAAGACCGGCCTGGGCACAGAGTACGCTGAAGGCAAGGAGATCGTAACCGTTGACGGCGAGGACTGGCTGCTTGAAAAGCCCATCCATGCCGATCTGGCCATTCTCAAAGCCACAACAGCTGACAAGGCCGGCAACCTTTACACCAAGGGAACCAGTCTTCTCTGCGTAGACTACATGGGCATGGCCGCTGACTACGTCATCGCCGAGGTCGAGGATGTCGTTGAGACAGGCCAGCTCGATCCTGAGAAAGTCATCGTCCAGGCTCCCCTCACCGACATGGTCTATGTGCGGACCGGCGAGAAGAAGCCGTTAACGAACAGCTGGAAGAAGCGGATCGCAAAGATTCAGGCAAAGGAGGGTAAATAATCATGGCATACACTGGACGTGAACTGATCGCAGCCCGCTGCGCAAAGTTTTTTAAGGATGGCGATTTTGTAAATCTTGGTATCGGCGTTCCTACCATGTGCGTTAACTACCTGCCCGAAGGCGTAGATCTCTGGCTGGAAGCCGAGACCGGCATGTGCGGCTGCGGCCCCACTCCCCCCTACACCGAATGGGATGTTGACTGCGCCGATGCAGGCGGCAGCCCCTCTTCCCTGATCCCCGGCGGATCTGTAATCCCCCACGACCGTTCCTTCGGATTCATCCGCGGCGGACATATCGATGCAACCGTACTCGGCACCCTCGAAGTTGACCAGGAAGGCAACATCGCCAACTGGATGATCCCCGGCGTACTCGCACCCGGTATGGGCGGCGCCATGGACCTGTGCGCAGGCGGCATCAAGAAAGTAATCGTTGCTACCGACCACTGCGACAAGAACGGCGGCTCCAAGATCCTCAAGAGATGCAAGCTGCCACTGACCGGCGCAAAATGCGTAACCGATATCGTAACCGAAAGATGCTACTTCCAGGTAACACCAGGCGGCCTCGTACTTAAAGAACTCGCACCCGGATACACCGTAGACGACATCCGCGCCTGCACAGACGCCGACTTCACCGTAGCCGACGACCTCGGCGTAATGGAATAAATCGTAAAGGGACCTCTTGACTGCGTCAAGAGGTCCCTTTGCGATGTACACAGCGCCAGCTGATGTCAATCAGCTGGCGGAGCGCTTACTCACGCAGTGAGTAATGCGCCTATTTATCGTAAGGAGGGACCCAGCGAAGCTGGGAGGATCCCTTACGATGTTCACAACAAAAGCTGACGCAGTCAGCTTTTGGAGCACCTGCTCACGCAGTGAGCAGTGTGCATATTTAGCAGTAAAAGGCCTTCCGGCCACGCCGGAAGGTCTTTTTTGTAACGTACAACGGAGGGACCCGGCTCGGCTTTTCACCCCATCAGCGGCATTTCAATGATAAAGAGCGTCCCGCCGCCCTTCGGTTCCCCGGAAAGCCTTATCGTTCCCCCATGCTTCTCAACGATCGTCCTGGCGATTGAAAGGCCGAGCCCGCTGCCCCTGCTGCTTCTCGCTTCGTCGCCTACCACGAAAGCGTCAAAAATCGTATCCCGGTATTTTTCCGGGATTCCAGGCCCCCGGTCTCCCATTTCTATCACCGCCGCTCTTCCATCTACGTTTCTGTGGATCCGCAGGATCAGTACTGTCCCCGGGTCTGTATAACGCAGAGAATTGGACAGGATATTTTCAAAGACCCGCTTCAGCTGCAGCGGATCAAAAAGAGCCGGCAATTTTTCTTCCGGTATATCCACTTCAAAAGGATAGCCGGCCAGCTCCAGCTCCTCGTATTTTTCCGCGGCATACTCTCGTGTATACTCGCACAGGTCCCCTTCTTTCCTGTCCAGATGAAAATCAGGATGATCCAGCTTGCTCCGCTCAGAAAAGGAGTTGATCAGTTCTATGAGAAGCTCCGCCTTCTGACGGATGATGGTCAGATATTTCCCCTGCTCTGCACTGGGGATCAGACCGTCCTCCAGCGCTTCCGCATAGCCGGAGATCACAGTGATCGGCGTTTTCAGATCGTGGGAGATATCCGCCAGCATGGCCCGTTTCTGGCTGTTGATCTTCTGCCTCTCTTTTTCACTCGTCTGGATAACTTCTTCCATGGCATTGAAGGCGGCGATGACCTGACGGATTTCTGCCGGTGCAGCCGGTTCTTCAATAGGCATATAAGTTCCATCCGCCACCTGCAGGGCTGCCTTCTGGACTGCCGCTGCCGGCTTTGCGATCCTGCCCGAGAGATGAATACCTGACAATAAGATTGCCAGGATCACCGCCCCGATCATCATCAGCGTCAGAGCCAAAATCGTCTGTCTCCGCTCACGCCGGGCTGCCGTGACACCGGCGTCCCCATGCAGCAGCAGGTACCTCTGGTCCCCCTTGTCTGTCTTAAATGCATATTTGAAAAGGAGCCTTCCCTGAACATCTGCAGAAATACCGTCCTCATACAGATACTGATATGCCCGGCTGGATAATCCATTTCCGGGAATTTCCATATTGCTGTACAAGACCTTGTGAGCTGCGTTGAGAACGGCAATCCCATTCGGTGCGTCACCCGCATCATTGTCATAACGGAGAAGGAAGGCTCCCCCTGCGCTTTCCTCCGAACCTGCTGCGCCTTTCTGTGCCAGCGGCACAAGCGTATAGGCGATCCCGCTTTCCGCATCCGGAACATAAGTAAGCATGTCCGCCGTGTAGGTGTTGGAAATGTCTTCTCTGCTGCAGTAAAGGACATGGCCGGCCCTGTCCGCCACCTCAAAATATCCATTCGGACCCAGGGCTCCGCGCGTTCGGATGCCTTTATAGTCCTCTTGCCGCAGCAGACTCTCCTGGGAGAGGATCCTGTCTACATCCAGCGTATTTGGGTAATACTCAACCCAATAGTAATAAATGAACAGGGCTGCCGCGACGATCCCCAGAACAAAAAGGATCAGGAAAATAAAAGATCGGATCAGCATCCGGGTGATGCTCTCCGATTTCCCGCCAATATCTGCCATCCGCTTTTTCATGTTTTCTTCCTCTTTATGATATCCGCTCCAGCTTGTAGCCCAGGCCGCGAACAGTCAGAATGTACCTCGGCTTCTTCGGGTTCTCCTCAATCTTTTCCCGCAGATTGGAAATATGGACCATGATGGTCTTCTCATCGGCATCGTAATACTCGCCGTTCAGATACTTGCTGATCTGCACCTTTGTATAGACTCTGCCGGGATTTTTCATAAACAGAAGCAGAATCTTCAGCTCTGTCGGCGTCAGATCTATTTCACGGTCACCCTTGTAAAGCTGCATGGCAGCCAGATCTATCCGCAGATCCGCATAGCTGACGCTCTCCGGATTCCTGTCTTCTGCCGCACCCGAAAGGTCGTAGGACCGCCGGACCGCTGAACGTACACGGGCCAGTACTTCCAGAGGATTAAAGGGCTTGACCAGATAATCATCCGCCCCCAGGTCCAGCCCCAGGATCTTGTCGCTGTCCTCTTTTTTTGCGGAGATCACCAGGATCGGTATGCTGCTCACGCTGCGGACACGGCGGATCAGCTCATATCCGTTCATCCGCGGCATCATGATGTCGAAAAGCCCCACATCGACAGACTCTCTGCGCAGAACCTCCATGGCAGCCACCCCGTCCGATGCGGCAAGAACCCGGTAGCCCGCATTTTCCAGATAAAGGCGCAGAACCTCCACAATATCCGGGTCATCCTCCGCGATCAGGACCGTATACTGTTTTTTCCCTTTCTGACTCATCTCCTGCCCCTTTCTCTGATATTCTCTGAAGATTTTTCTCCGGATCTGTCTGCCTTATCCGGCTTGCTGACGGATCCGTCTGTCTTATCCGGACTGCTGCCTGCATCTGCCTTGTTCCTGATTTTCTGGATGACCCTGTCCGCCTTGTCCCGGTACTGTGCCCCCAGGCTGTTCCAGGAAGCGTATGCCGCGTTCTTCCGCTTGTCAGCGATTGAATACTGCTGCAGGAACCCTCCCAGCCGCTGCGTCACGCGCTGGGCGCCGGACACGTTCAGATGGTCTCCGGCATCGCTTGTATCCGTCTGCCAGTTGATGCCGATCGCCTCCGCCTCCTGGTTGAGATCCAGGTACGCGATGCCCATCTGCTGCGCCAGCTCCGCAATGGCATTATGCCTGCTGCTGTCATAGTTCACTGTAGACGGCGCGCTGTACAGGACAAGGTCCGCCCCCATTGTAGCACACTTATCTTTTATTTTCCCCAGCAGCAGACGATTGGCAGAGGAGACCGGCCTTTTTTCCCGGCTCTCCGCCATATAGGAGCCGGCGTCAGCCGCCTTTACGCCGGCAGCCATATGAAAGCCCTTCCACTGGCCTGCCGTAACCGGCTGGGCCCCGTCAAAGACCTGCTTCCACAGATTGTGATACTGAAAAACGGGAAACCAGCTGCTCCATCTTTCCAGAAAGATCTCCTGCATCCCGGCTGCAGACCCCTGTATGCGGTATAGTGCGTCCGTCTCCAGAAGTACGACCCTGGGCTTCTGCGTTTCCGCCGCCACATCCAGAAGATGCAGCAGCTCTGTCATCTTGGCACCGCTCAAACCGATTGTAAAGGACGTGATGCCCCTTTCATTCCAGAGCTGCAGAGGTGAAAAGGACCGGTATGCCTCGCTGTCTCCCAGAACCAGAACATCCAGGGAGTCTGCAGCTTCCTTCCTGACTTCCATCTCTACTGCGTCTCTCTTCAGATAAGGCCGGCTGCTCTGATCTGCTGCCGCCCGCATAGTGACAGATGACATCCCTGCCAGAAGCAGCAGGAGGATCAGAAAAAAAGCCAGTATCCTGACCCACTGTTTTTTCCAAAACCCTGTTTTCATCTCAAAACCCCTTATAGATCAGATCCACCGGCTGGTATCCGCTTCCGTAAGCCCCGAAAATGATGAGCACAAAAATGAGCGTATAGCACACACACCAGCGTACCGGCAGGCGGCGCTTCTGGTACCAGGCAGAAAAAGAGAATCCCTTTTCCCGCAGCAGATCCGCTGCCAGAACAGCTGCCGTTCCGGCCGTCACGGCCGCCCAGTCTGCCCGGGAGAGTCCCAGGTCCAGAAGTGTCCCGTCCCAGAGGCGCTGCAGGCCGAAGTTCTGAAACATCCGCCGGAACATAGCCAGACCTGCGCGAAGGCCATCTGCCCGGAAAAACATTTCTCCGGTAAATATGATCAGCCATGTACGGACCAGGCGCAGTGCCGAAGGGACGGCACCTTTGCTGCGGATCCCCGTCCGGGTATAAAATGCCTTCTTGACCGGTTCCAGGATCACCTCGATCATTAATATGACCAGATAATAGATGCCATAGAAAATATAATTCCACTGCGGCCCGTGCCAGAGCCCGTTAAAGAGCCAGACAGGAGCCAGCGCCAGAAAAGAGGTGCCGACCTTCGCCGCATAGCGGCCCCATTTCTTCCTGGCAAAGCGGTTCCACTTCATGACTGTCCGGGATGTCGTCACCGGATAGAATACATAGGTCTTAAGCCAGACGCCCAGTGTGATGTGCCAGCGGCGCCAGAATTCTGAAGCCGTCTGGGCAAAAAAGGGCTGCCGGAAATTTTCCGGAAGCCTGATCCCGAACAGACGGGCAGAGCCGATCACCACATCCATCATGCCGGAAAACTCCATATAGAGCTGCAGGGCATAGGTGACTGCTGCCACGGCGATCATGACGCCGTCATAGCTGGCATAATTCGTGTAGAGCTCATGGACGACGGTATTCAGCCGGTCCGCGACGATCAGCTTTTTGCACATGCCCCAGAGTATCCGCAGGCAGGCCATGATTACAGTCTCCGGGCTCATGGCAGCAGACCGCTCCTTAGTATCTTTCAGATGCCTGCTGCCCGGAAACTGCATGGCCGTATCCTGCCAGCGGGCGATGGGGCCTTCCAGGGTCTGCGGGAAAAATCCCAGGAAAAGCCCTACCCGGCAGAAGCTCTTTTCCGCGGCAGTCCTTCCCCAGTACACTTCCAGAATATAACCGGCCGCTTCCAGCGTATAATAGGAAATCCCCACCGGCACCAGGATCTTCGGTGCCGCCAGAGGCAGATCACTTCCAAACAAGGACAGGGAGACCTGACTGGCTGTCCTAATAAAAAAGCCGGTGTACTTAAGACCGATGAGCATACCGAAGAGGGCGCCGACGGTTATGCCCATCGCCGCTTTTCTGCCGGCGCTTTTTGGCGCTGCCTTCTGGATCAGACCCGCCATTATATAGACAAAGACGGTCGCCGCGATCAGGATCAGCAGCAGCTTTCCGCTGTTCAGGTAGAAATAAAACCAGCTAACAGCCAGCAGGAAATATTTCCCTGCTGCCTCCGGCAGCAGCCTGTACAGCACCGCTGCCAGGGGAAGAAAGACGGCCAGGTACAGGATCTCATTGTATCCCATGACCTCTTCAGCCCTCCAGGTCTTCCACCATACGGGCGATCGCCGCCGCGGAATTGAAATTCTCGGGGATCATCTGGGCTGTATCCACCTGCACCCCGAAAGCATCCTCCAGGTCCGCTACCAGTGAGATCACGCCGAAGGAATCCAGGATCCTGTCATCTATCAGATGCTGCTCCGAAGCATAATCTACCGTGTCATCCTGCGCCTTTAAAAGTTCTATTACTTTATTTTCTGTCTGTGTCATTTTTTCTTATCTCCTGTTTTTAGAATGTTCTTCGTATTTATCTGATGACTTCTCCCAGAATGCGTACGTTTCTCTCCTCCTGCGGAGGATCCGCACTCCTTCTGCCTTTGAATAGCCTGCAGCGGCCGGGATCTCATGGCTGAGAAAAAGAGCCATGCCCTCCATCATGGAATAAGCGCCTGTATCATCGAAAATAAGGATATCGCCTGGCCGGATCTCCTCCCTCGTCCGGCAGCCCAGCAGCAGGTCATTTACCGTGCAGAGACTGCCGCATACATTTAGCTGGCGGGCAGGCCGGGCCTGCGCTTCTTCATGCTCTTGCGGCCTGCCGAGGACTTCTTCACTGCGGATCTGCCTGTGAAGCAGTGGGCCGAGCATGTCCCGCAGATGCTGCTCCTGCAGCCGCGCAGATTCCTGCCGGCCTGCCTCCGAATTATCCTTCTGCACAGCTGTCAGCTCCGTAAGACGCCCGTCCCTGTGCAACAGCTGCACCCGGGGCTGATACATGGTCCGGATCTGGCCGTCATAGTGCAGCTGATGGATGCCGCCGTCGACAAGGCACCAGATCGTTTCTCCGGACATCTTTACATCCTGTACCTCTGTCACATAAAAGCCTGCCGATGACGCCGCCAGGCGGCCGATCTCCAGAGTCACATGCCCCGGCCATATGAAATGATCCAGTGCTGACCGGACAGCCTGCATGTATTCAGCCTGCGGGGGCTGCTTCTGATTGAGAAAACAGGGCGCGGGAATGCCGGGGCCGTACTCCAGTTCTCTGAGGCAGACCCCGAGATCCTCTTCCACATGCCTGAGATAACTGTCCAGCATGGTCAGCTCTTCTATTATCTTCTGCGGATCCCTTTTCTGGGTTCCGGAATAATAGTGGATCCCCCCGACAGAAAGGAAAGGATACTGTCCCGCGTCCTGCAGGAGAGTGTCCACCTGCTCAGCGTCCATGCCGAACTGGTTTCCGGAACTGAGGCGGAGAAAAAGCTGCACCTTCGTCTGCCGCCGGGCCGCCCAGTCCCGGAGGATCCTGTACTGCTGCTCCGATTCCACGGTATACAGGCAGCGCCCGCCGCACTCATCGAGGATCTGCAGCAGTTCCTGCTCTTTCTTCACCACACCGGATATCAGCAGTTTATCTGCCGGAATACCCTGATCCCGGCAGATCCGGTATTCGCCGAAGGAGCACACTTCCAGACGGTCCACATGGGGCAGGGCCGTCCGGATCAGTCCCGGATTGCACTTCATGGCAAAGCAGAGCCCCCGGCCGGGGCCGGCCTGCTCCTTCAGTTCCCGGAATTTTTCCGCTGCCCTGTCCAGATCCAGTAAATAAAAAGGTGTCGGAAAGCTCATACCGCGATCCCTGCCTTTCTCCTCAGATCCATCCTGTCTATCTTTCCGTTTTTATTCAGCCGGAACTGCCGGATCCGAAAGATCCGGCCGGGGATCATATAGCCCGGCAGGATCGCTTTCAGCTTCATGCGAAGATCCGTCTCTGCTATATCGCCCTCATAAAAGCCCCAGATCCGGCGGTGTTCACTATCGAAGAGACAGCAGGCACGGCTGACGGCCGCGGGCTCCATCATTGCTCTCTCAACCTCTCCCAGCTCAATCCTGTGGCCCATGTGCTTGATCTGGCTGTCCCGTCTTCCATGGAAATACAGAAGCCCGTCATAGCCGAAGCAGGCATAGTCGCCGGTAAGATAGGTTCTCTGGCCGTCCAGGGTCACAAAGCTCTGCCTGGTCCGCTCCTCGTCATGGTAATAACCGGCTGAAATGGATTCCCCGCTTACCGCGATCTGTCCTTCGCACTCCGGCTCAGTTATTATCTGCCCGTTTTCATCCAGCAGAAAAACCTTTCTCCCGGGAAAGGGCTGTCCGATGGGGATAGTCCGGCCCTTCCAGAGACCTGCAGGAAGTCTGTAATATGTGCAGTTGCAGGTGATCTCCGTCGGGCCGTACAGATTAACATATTGCACATCCGGAAGGGCATCCTGCCAGATCTGCAGCTGACGTACCGGCATCGCTTCCCCGCAGAACATGACCATCCGCAGCTTCTGCGGCAGCAGATAATCAAAGCCATGAAAGGCAGAGATCATGCAGAGCGCCGATACGGCCCAGATCAGTACTGTGATCTTCCTCTCCTGAAGATAATCCAGCAGGCTCCGGGGGACAGCGAAATAGGTGCGGGGGATCAGGACCAATGTCGCTCCTGTGAAGGCACAGGAGAAAATATCCTTGACAGAGACATCAAAATCAAAGGGAGCCTGATTGCCGACCCTGTCCTGTGGGCGGATGCCCATCTCATCTGTGAAATGGCCTATAAAATCCGCAGCGGCTCCCGCTGAGACAACGACTCCCTTGGGCTCGCCTGTTGAGCCGGACGTAAATATTCCATAAAGAAGGGACTCCGCTGTCATTTCCCCGCGCCGCTGCTGCAGAAGGATCAGATCAGGGGCTGTCTGCTCTGACAGAAGTTCATCTGCCAGCAGGATCTGTCCCGTAAAGCCGGCTGCCTGAAGGCGGTCCAGATTCTCAGCTGTCGTGACGCAGATACCCGCGTCCAGTCTGGCCAGGATCCGCCGCATCCTCTCCTGCGGCTGCAGCGGATCTATGAATACATAAAAGCCGCCGCCGTACAGAACACCATACAGCAGCGCCAGGGCCCGGCATGATTTTTCCAGAAAAAGAACGACCGGCTCTCCCGGCCGGATCTCCTCTGCCAGGCGGCTGCCCGCCCTCCTGGCCAGGGTCTGGAGCTGCCGGTATGTCAGATGGGAATCCAGGTCTTCCACAGCATCCTTTTCCGGCATCCTTTTTACCGTGGCCTCCAGTTTATCTAAAACAGGATTCATATTGATCTCCTTTACATATGAACACATATTTTTCTGTATCTGATCCCAATGGTAACAGGAGAACCTATATTCTTTCTTCAGATAGTTTAAAGATTTCTTTATAAAGGCAGCGCCATGCCAAATACCAAAAATGCCCCGGCCTTATGCCGGGGCTGCTGTATATAAGGAAAGGGGCCGGCGCAGCAATAGTTTCGTGCACCGGCCCCTATATATGGGCATGACTTAAAACTGACTATTATACAGATCCGGCTTCAGGGCAGCTCCTCCTCCGTCAGCTCCACAAATGTGCTGCGGCGGTCATCCGCATTCCCTGTCAAGAAAAATATTCCCGCCTGCAGCACAGGAATGCAGTTTTTACGCGCCAGACCCTTGACTAAAAGCGGGCCCCTGTCGTAAACTTAGAACATTGTCAGCGTTTGTTAATTTTTAAAGAATGATATAATCCGGAGGAATCACATGAAAAGTTCGCAGCTCGAGACAAACCAGTCCTATATCGCATCCGAGGATCTGCTGGATGCTGTCAACATCGCCGTTACCCTGGAGAAGCCTCTCCTGGTAAAGGGCGAGCCCGGAACCGGCAAGACCATGCTGGCCCATGCCGTTGCTGATGCCATGGGCAAGAAGCTCATTATCTGGAACATAAAGTCCACCACAAAGGCCCAGGACGGCCTCTATACCTATGACGTGGTGCAGCGTCTTTACGACAGCCAGTTCGGCGGCGAGGTCACCGACATCGCCAGCTACATCCACTACGGCAAGCTGGGCGAGGCTTTCCTGGAGGAAGAACAGGTCATCCTCCTGATAGATGAGATAGACAAGGCCGACCTGGAGTTCCCCAATGACCTGCTCTGGGAGATGGACCAGATGGAATTCTATGTACAGGAGACCCACCAGCTGGTCAAGGCAAAGCACCGTCCCATCGTCATCATCACCTCCAATGCCGAGAAAGAGCTTCCCGACGCATTCCTGCGCCGCTGCATTTTCCACTATATAGAGTTCCCGGATAAGGAAGAGATGCGCAAGATCATCGGCGCCCACTTCGACAACATAGACGAGGAGCTGGTTGAGCAGGCCATGAAGCTCTTCTACAAGATCCGCAACGTCAAGGGACTGACAAAGAAGCCCAGCACTTCCGAGCTTATAGACTGGCTGCGCGCTCTGATCGCAGGCGGGATCGACCCCGCTTACATTTCCTCCCACGCTCCTTATATCGGCGTTATCCTGAAGAAGGACCGCGATATCGCCACCATGCATAAGGAAATGCCCTATGTTCATTGATTTCTTCTTTTTCCTGCGGGAACAGGGCATAAAGGTCTCCATAGCCGAGTGGCTCACCCTGCTGGAGGGCATGAAGAAAGGACTGCACCACTCGACCCTGTACGGCTTTCTCGTCCTCTCCCGGGCGATCATCATCCGCAATGAAAGCGATTACGACAAATATGACGTCGCCTTCTATGAATTTTTTAAGAATCTGCCGGACAAGTCCGTGCTGCCGGAAGAGCTTCTGAAGGCGGAGAAGGAAGAGGCCGAGCAGATCGCGGCCGAGATCCGCAAGCGCAAAGAGATGAACGGCTTGGAAGATAAGCCGGAGGACGAGGGGGAATTCGTTCCCCAGCAGCAGGAGCGCATGGACATTCCTCTGGATATGGAAGGCTTCGGCACAGCGGGCAAGATATCCGGCATCGGTCTGCAGATGCCAGGTGCCGGGCCTGCCGGCGGCCGCACATCCATCATTGCCCCCGGCAGCCGCAAGTTCCGCGACTTTCGCAAGGACAACCAGCTGGATACCCGCCAGTTCCAGATGGCCTTCCGTCTTCTGCGCAATCTTACAAATCAGTCTAATTCCAGCGAGCTGGAGTTCGACATAGACAAGACCATAGACCGCACGGCACAGATGGGCGGCCTGCTGCATGTGGAATACCGCAAGCCCCGCCGCAACAACATCCGCGTCCTTCTCTTTATAGACAGCGGCGGCTCCATGGAAGGCTACGCCAGCCTCTGCTCCGAGCTTTTCCAGGCGGCGTCCGCGTCCAAGCATCTGAAGGAGCTGCGGACATACTATTTTCATAACTGCATATACTCAGCGATCAGCAAGGAGCCGACCCTGGCCGAAAAAGACGGCATTTCCCTGGAGCAGCTCATGGCTGAATGCGATGACAAGTACCGCGTGATCATCGTCGGCGACGCGGAGATGAACCCCGCCGAGCTGATGTCAGCCGAGTACAACTGGATAGACGAGAAAGCCGGCGAGCCGGGCTTTACCTGCCTGCAGCACCTCAAGGCTCATTTCCCGCACACCATCTGGCTCAACCCCGACCCCATGCCGGCCGAGGAAGACACCTGGAATGTGACCCATTTCCAGATCGCCGAGCTGATAGACATGTACGACCTGACCATCCAGGGCCTGGAAGACGGCTTCCGCTTCCTGTTGTCAGGTAAAAAATAAGCCCCGGCCTCGGCTGGGATCATACGGATATATGAAGAGCCGGGAAGAAGCATCCATTCTTCCCGGCTCTTTTCAGCCTACTATCAATTGTCTGCCGCCTTACCTGGCCGGCAGGCGGACGACGGCCAGAGCGTCTGTGTGCACGACCCCGTCCTGGCGGACAGCCTCGACCTGCATTTCTACATAATGCTGCCCCTCTTTCTCATATTTCCTGACAACAGTCCCTCTCTGCGTCGACAGGTCCCCGTAGAAGAGGGGCTTTTTACAGCTGCAGTCCAGGCTGACAAGAAAGCCGGCATCGCCCATCCAGTCGCCGACGGCCCTGGCCAGCAGGGTCTGGCTGTGGATGCCTGAGGCTATGGCCCGCTTGGAGCCCTGAGCCCGGGCTATAGTGTCGCTGCTGTGCCGGTCTATGGGGTCGCGCCAGGCGCCGGTCTCCGGATCCAGTACGCCCTGGGGATGCCTGTGCCGCAGAGACCCCCACTTTGTCGCAAAGGCATTGGCGGCGCCGATGGCTGCCATCAGGGACCGGCCGTCCGCCTCGTCATAGGGGCCGACCACGGTTTCCGGCAGCTGATCTCCTATCTGCACATCCTCCCAGTACAGCGTCTGCGCGCCCCGGCGGAATCTGCCGTCCATCTGCCCGTCCAGATTCTCATACAGGGCTGCCAGCTGCTCCTGGCTGTAGTGAGGCCGGGGCTCGGCCGCCGCCTTTGCCCCGCCATGGCCCTCTGCCTGGGCCTGCGGCGACAGCAGGCGGATCATCACCCGGGCCGTCACCCGGGCCGCCTCCTTCCCCTGCTGATTTATCAGGGAAATGGCATGTTCCTGCAGGAGCAGGCGGGATTTCTCAGGATGGCGGCTGATCTCCCGCACGCCCAGATAGGTGTTGACGGCTGTAAAACGATCGTCCGGCCGGATCTCCTCAAAGCGGTCCCAGCGGCTGCCTGCATCAAAAACGCTCATGCCGCGGAGCCTGGGCAGGGCGCCCATCACAAATGTCGAACAGATGCAGCATTCCAGCAGGGGCGGAGCCACGATGCCCCCGCGGACGGACCCGGCCGCATAGACCGGATCAGAATAGAGGGGATTGCTGTCTCCCACAGCCCGCGCGAAACGGCCTATGGTGTCTATGGTCACCGTCTCATTGTAAAGGCCGCCGCCCGAGCGGTC
Organism: uncultured Eubacteriales bacterium; assembly: GCA_900317095.1. Taxonomy (GTDB): domain Bacteria; phylum Bacillota; class Clostridia; order Lachnospirales; family Lachnospiraceae; genus UBA2912. The sequence continues at coordinate 27,469 of ONFL01000075.1, forward strand.
ATTCTTATCCTGGCAGTATATCCGGTAAACCGGCTTCTTGCTGCCGATCTTAGCCTTCTCCTGGTCTATGTAGGCGTCTATCTTCTCATTCCATTTTTCCATGGTCATAGCCTGACTGCTCATATATTACCTCCGACTTGTGAAAGGCCGTCTTAAAGTCCCATAATAATGCCGACAACCGCTGCCGCCACAATATACCAGATGGGATGTTTTCCGGTCTTCTTGTAAACAAAGAACAGAACCACACCGAATATGATAGCCGGGACATTGAACAGGGCTGCCATCTGACCGTTCTGCTTGAACAGATCCCAGTGCAGGAAGGCGATCTGGGCCACCCGCAGGCCGGCGATGGCGATCATGCCGGCAGAAGCTGCCCGCAGGCCGTACATGGCATACTGGACATATTTATTTGTCTTAAATTTCTCCAGGATCTGCGCGATGATGATGATAATAATCACCGAAGGGCAGACCAGACCGACGACCGCTATAATACCGCCCGGGATGCCGGCAACCGTAAATCCGGTAAACGTGGCCATGTTGACACCCATGGGTCCCGGCGTGGACTCGGAAACCGCAACCATGTTGGCAATATCATTTACCGTGAACCAGCCGGTCTTTGCCTGCATCTCGTAAAGGAAAGGCAGGGTCGCCAGGCCTCCGCCGATCGTAAACAGACCTGTCTTGAAAAATTCCCAGAAGAGCTGAAGGTACAGCACGTCACTCACCTCCCTTTACGGCATCCTTGTTTTTCCTGTGCTCACCGATTGACTTTACGACAACACCGGCTATACCGGCGAAAATGACCAGCAGGAACGTCGGTATGTCCGTGAAAAGAGACAGGCACATGACTGCAGCAAAAATGACCACAGCAGCTGCATCTACCAGAGATTTCTTTGCCAGACGCATAACTGCGTCCAGCACCAGGACGCATACGCAGACCCGCACACCGGCCAGAGCGTGCTGCACGACCGGAAGATCCGAGAAGTTCTGGATAAAAGCCGTAATGATCATGATGATGATCAGAGACGGAAATACAACCCCCGCCGTGGCGAAAATAGCGCCGGCTATGCCTTTCCTCTTGTAGCCGATATAGGTCGCCGTATTAACAGCGATGACGCCGGGCGTGCACTGGCCGATGGCAAAGCAGTCCATCAGTTCCTCCTCGTCCGTCCAGCCATAATGATCTATACATTCTCTCTGCAGCATAGGCAGCATGGCATAGCCGCCTCCGAAGGTAAATGCCCCAATCTTGGCAAATGCCCCAAACAGCAGAAACAGTTCATTCATACTTCGTGTGCCGGACCGCCGCCGCTTCCCCGTCCCCTTTCCCGGGCTCTTCAGGCACTATATTCCGGCATATCCTCCTTCCCTTTTTCATGTACGATCCCTTTTTTAAGCGGGAAACATTCTTACCAGGGAAAATATCTTCGTCTTCCCTGCTGACATGGCTATACTACCATAGACAAATTCATTTGTGAAATATATAATATGTATAGTATTTATTCGTTTTCAAAAATATGAAGCAGAGGAGAGCAGACAGATGACTTTGAAACAAATGGAGTACTTTGTAACGATCATAGATACAGGGAGCATATCCGCGGCAGCTGCGCGCCTGCATATTTCCCAGCCGCCCCTGAGCATCCAGATCCGTTCGCTGGAAGAAGAACTGGGGACGGTTCTGCTGGACCGCAATACCCGCCACCTGCGCCCCACAGATGAGGGGCACCGCTTCTATGAGCGGGCCCGGCAGATCCTGGACCTGGCGGACGCGGCCAAAAGCGAGATGCTCTTTTCTGAAAACCACATAGAGGGGACTCTGCGGATCGGCGTTATCTCCTCTTGCTGGAACATTTTCCTGAGCCCTGCCCTTCAGCAGTTCGCAAAGGATTATCCCAAGGTGGATTTCGAGCTGGTTGAGGGACATACCTACAGCATGCTGGACAAATTAAAAAAGCGCGAACTGGATCTTACATTCGTCCGCACTCCATTTGATGAAGAAAGCTATGACTGCACCTGGCTGCGCGAGGAACCCCTCTGCGCCGTCGGCCTGCCCTCCTTCTTTCCGGATTTTCCATGGGATAAGGAAAGCATATCCCTGCAGGACCTGAGCCCGCTCCCGCTGCTGGCTTACCGCCGCTATGAAAGCCTGATAAGGGACGCCTTCCGCCACGACCGGCAGGACCTGCATCTGCGCTGTCTGGCTGAGGACGCCCGTACCTGCCTGCAGCTGGCCGGCACCGGCCTGGGCATCGCCATCATTCCCCGTTCCATCAGCACCCTGATCCCCATTCCCGGCATCCGCATCCTGCCGCTTGAGGATGAGCAGTTTATGACCCGGGTGGCCCTGATCCACCGCAAGAACCAGTACCTCTCCCAGGCGGCTGTAAAATTCATCCAGGCCCTGTCTACAGGTCCGGATGTGACAGTTGGAGCCGGCCTTCCCGGTCCCGCCGCGTCTGCTCCGACAGCAGGCGGATCAGCAGCTGATACTCACTGAAATCGTCATAGCGGTCCCCGCAGGCATCGCACAGGTCCTCTGCCTGGCCGGCAAGCCGCAGCAGCCGCTGCGAGGCATCCAGATACCTGGTCTGGTAAAGAAAACGGCTGTAGTCCTCCTCATCCAGAAAATGGGAGAATTCCTCCGGCAGTTCTTCCTTGACATCCATGAGGCAGGCCAGATTGGAAACTGCCGTATAAAGGAGCTCAAAGTCCGCCAGGCTGCGGATATTCGCCGCCACGGCCATGCTGTCCGCATTGCGCTCTCCCGCCGCAGCCATAAACTCCGACATCTCTTTTTCCATGGAGGAGAGGCACTCCCGCATCAGATCCCGCCCGGTCCGCAGGGCATAGGCCTGATTCCTGGCCCGGAACCGGCCCAGGGTCCGCTCGCTCAGCGGCTGCTCCTTAAAGCTGGTCGTGTGCAGGGCATACTGAAAGCGCACGTCAAACATCATCGCCTGCACGAGCTGGTCATCCGTCATCCCCAGCGCTTCCTTGAGGATCAGCGCGCCCACGATCACATTCACCGGAGAATTGGGTCTGGAAGCCTTTCCACTGTATAAAACAGCAAAATCCTCCTCCCGGATGGCCGGAAATATCTTCTGCGCGAACACCTGCGCCCAGGATTCCTCCAGGAAATGCTTCTCCCTCTCCGAAAGGAAGAACGTCCTGTCCGTCATGGAAATCTGCTGACTGTCATTAGATAAAAAAGCCACTGCCCTCACCTCGAAATCTGATCGTATCTATTTGATGCCATCCTACGTTTTTCTCCCTATTTTATTCCATCTGTACCCATGCCGCATTCATCCAACCGCACGGATCAACGCAATGTCCTCTTTTTTCTCTTTGAAGGTTTTTCCCAGATCATACTGCGTCTGTAAGTTCATCCAAAACTCGGAAGTCGTTCCAAAATATTTCCCCAGCCTCAAAGCCGTATCCGCAGTGATTCCACGTCTCTCATGAACGATCTCTCCAATTCTGGTAACCGGTATATGCAATGCGATTGCAAGGGCGTTCTGAGAAATGCCCATTGGTTTCATGAATTCTTCGCGAAGAATTTCACCCGGATGAATTAAATTTTCTGTCCTCATGCGCACTCCTTTCTCATTGATAGTCAACTATCTCTATACTGTATGCATAACCGCTGTCCCAGATGAAGCAAATCCTAAACTGATCATTAATGCAGATACTGTACTGTCCTTCCCGGTCCCCATGCAGCGGCTCCAGTCGATTTCCCGGAGGAACCTTCAGATCGTCCAGGACGATCGCTGCATGGATCATATCCAATTTGCGCAATGCTATCCGTTCAAATGATTTGTACTTCCTGCTGTGCCCGCTGTTATAAAGGCTCTCTGTTTCTTTATCCTTAAACGTTTTTATCATGATATAAGAATATTACCTTTTTCGTTATATGTCAATCGTTAAACGCTTACGTATCATATAAAAGGCCGCCTCGCTACAGATGGGGCGGCAAAAAAGGCCGCGCGTCTGCCTGACGCGCGGCCCTTTTTGCATTTATATAGAAGCAGTTTTAGTCTTCCACTTTCTCCGGATAAGCGGTGAGTCCGTTCTCGCCGGCATCCACAAATATGGTGTCCTCTGGCGACAAACCGTTGGAGAGGATCATCTTCGCGATCATGGTCTCGACGTTCTTCTGCAGATATCTCTTCAGAGGTCTTGCGCCGTAGAGCGGGTCGTAGCCGTGATCCACGATGTAATTCTTTGCCTTGTCAGTAAGAACCACCTTCAGCTCCTTCTCTGCCAGCCTGTGGTTCAGACGCTGCATCAGGATATCCACGATATCGGATACATTGTCCTTTGTCAGCGGCTTAAAGAGGATGATCTCATCAAGCCTGTTGAGGAACTCGGGCCGGAAATGAGCCTTGAGATCCTTCATAGTGGCATCCCTTGCGGCCTGGCTGATATTGCCGCCGGCATCTATGCCGTCCAGCAGGTAGCCGGAGCCGATATTGGACGTCATGATGAGGATGGTGTTCTTAAAGTCCACAGTCCTGCCCTGGGAATCTGTGATCCGGCCGTCATCCAGCACCTGCAGCAGGATGTTGAATACATCCGGATGGGCCTTCTCGATTTCGTCAAAGAGCACCACACTGTAAGGTTTGCGGCGCACCGCCTCCGTCAGCTGGCCGCCTTCATCGTAGCCGATATAGCCGGGAGGCGCCCCGATGAGCCGGGACACGGAATACTTCTCCATATAATCCGACATATCGATCCGCACCATATTCTTTTCATCGTCAAACAGATTCTCTGCCAGGGCCTTGGCCAGCTCCGTTTTTCCCACCCCGGTGGGGCCTAGGAAAATAAAGGAGCCGATGGGCCGCCCTGGATCGCCGATACCGGCCCGGGAGCGCAGAATGGCGTCCGAAACCACCTGTACTGCTTCTTCCTGGCCTACCACCCGCTTATGCAGCTCCTCAGGCATATGCAGCAGCTTCTGCCGCTCTCCTTCCATCAACTTGCTGACGGGGATGCCGGTCCAGCGGCCTACTACCTCTGCAATCAGTTCCTCCGTGACAGCGGAATCGATTAAAGGCTTCTGGCTCTTCTTTTCCACCGCCTCCTGGGCCGCTTTTAAGCGCTCCTGCAGGGCCGGCAGTTCGGAAAACTTAAGGCGGGAAGCCGTTTCATAATCATATTCCCGCTCCGCCGCTTCGATTCGGTGGTTCAGCTGGTCCAATTCCTCCTTCACCTGCTGCACCGTTTCCACGGCGCTTTTCTCCAGATCCCAGGCGGATTTCATTTCGTTAAATTGATCCCGCAGGGCGGACAATTCCTCCTGCAGCTTTTTCAAACGATCCCGGGAAAGCTG
>ONFL01000077.1 GCA_900317095.1 uncultured Eubacteriales bacterium
ACTTGAGAAAGCGGTTTTCTCTCCCATACGTGCATCGTACAGCTCTCATCGGTTATCTCAGATGAATGAAGAGGAGTACATATATATGAGCAAAGGCTTTAATAAAATTCTGGATTTTATGAGACTCAAGGATTCTGAATTCGAAGATGATGATTTCGAAGAAGATGAATTTGAGGATCTGGAAGTGGATGACGAGGATGACGTAGAAGAAATAGAACCCGCTTCTTCAAAGACTACCGGCAGGAAGAAGAAAAAGGCATTCTTCAGATCCAGAAAGTCTGATAAGAAAGCAACCGGTACCGAGAACAGAACAGCGTCCGATGATTTTCGCGATGACATAGACGACGATGATCTGGAAGAGGAGGAACCGGAAGAAAGAAGCTTTGCTTCTTATGGTACAGGCCGCGAAAGAAAGCAGTCTTCTTCGAGAGATAACAAAAGGCGCGGGAATATCTATCCTCTTCACGGAAGCGCACGCTCTTATGGAAGGAATGAGGAGGTCTGTGTCGTAAAGCCGGTAGATTTTGAATCCAGCCAGGAGATCTGCGATATTCTTATGTCCGACCGGACAGCGATCATCAATTTTGAGGATGTGACAACAGAAGAAGCGCAGAGAATAACAGACTTTGTCACCGGAACCTGTTATTGCATCCAGGGAGATTACAAGCAGATATCAGCCAACATATTTGTTGCCGCCCCGCATGATGTAGATCTTACGGGAGATTTTCAGCTGAAAGAGGGGGATTTAAGCGTTCCCAACTTTGATCTGCCCCAGGATGATGATTAAGGATCACGAGCGAAACAGGAGGTAATCTGATATATGTTAACACCTATTGATATTCAGGCCAAGAATTTTAAGAGCGGCGGCATGGGCTATTCCAAAGCCGATGTTGATGCTTTTTTTCAGCAGGTTTCTGCTGACTACGCCTCTTTATACAGCGAGAATCAGTCTCTTAAGGAAAAGATCAATAATCTCAATGAGAGTCTGAATCATTACCGTGATATCGAAAAATCTCTGCAGAAGGCGCTTGTCCTTGCAGAGACCACAGCGGAAGACACCATGACCGGTGCCCGCAAGAACGCTACCGTCATAGAGCAGGAAGCGGTACTGAAGGCACAGTCTATCGTAGCTGACGCCAAAGTTGAGCTGGAACATCTGAAAGTACGTGTTTCCGACATGCTGCGTCAATATGAGACCTACAGGGCTCAGCTGTGTGCCATGGCGCAGTCACAGCTGGATATGCTCAGTTCCGACGCTTTCCACATAGATACTAAGATCGACAACAAGATAGACAGCCTGGAACAGGATGCCCAGGAGCACATGGATATGCTTCAGGCTAAACCCGTAAGTGACCCCGCTGCCGAAGAAGAAGAGAAAGTCCGGGAGGCAGAACCGGAGGAAGATCTTGATGAGACCTTCCCGACAGATGAATCCATCATTCGGGAGTTTGATGAGATCTTTGAAGAAGAACAGTCTTCTGAAGAGGAAGAAGAGACAGAAGAGAACGAGCAGGAAGCTCCCGAAGAAGACGACCCTTCTGAAGAGTAAGAACCAGAAGCCCGGAACCTGTACCGAGGCTGCAGCATAGAAAGAATAGGAGCGCAGCGTGAGAGATAGTCCTGCTGCGCTTTTTCATTTTCCACAAAGGCAGATTTATCAAGAAGCATTAAGAATAAGACCTAAGAGGCATTAATAAGAAAAATGGAAAATATAACGATTCATTACCAGAATAAACCCATTTACCCCATTGTCCTCAGTGACAGCTTTGATATGATCCCGCAGCTCACCCGCAGGATCGGTGCTGAAGGCCGCAAGGTGTGCATTGTCTCTGACTCCAATGTAGCACCTCTTTATCTCGACGAGGTCATCAGGCTTTTCGGCACCTGCTGCCAGGTATTCCATTTTGTATTCCCTGCCGGCGAAGCGAATAAGAATCTTGAGACTGTTAATCAGCTTTATGAGGTTCTGATCAGAGCCCATCTGGAACGCGGAGACTTCCTGGCAGCCCTTGGAGGAGGAGTGACAGGCGACCTGACAGGCTTCGCTGCCGCGACCTACCTGCGGGGCATCCGTTTCGTGCAGATCCCTACCAGCCTGCTTGCCCAGGTGGACAGCAGCATAGGAGGCAAGACCGGCGTAGATTTCCGCAGCTGGAAAAATATGATCGGCGCCTTTCATCAGCCTTCCTTCGTTCTTTCCTGCAGCCGGAGCCTTCTTTCCCTCCCCGACCGGGAATATCTTTCCGGATTAGGAGAGATCGTAAAGCACGGACTCATCCGCAGCGATACGTATTATCAGTGGCTGAAGAATCATCGGGAGCAGATCCTGAACCGGGACCTGGCTGTCATGACCGAGATGATCCTGCAAAGCGATCACATCAAACAGGCCGTCGTCGAAAATGATCCCCAGGAAAAAGGAGAGAGAGCAGTCCTCAACTTTGGCCACACCATCGGTCACGCAATTGAAAAGCTTGAGAAATTCTCAAAGCTTCACGGAGAATGCATCAGTATCGGATGCTGCGCCGCCGCTTTTCTTTCCATGAAGCGCGGCATGATTACCGAAGAGAACTATATGGACATTGTCCGTACACTGGAGAGCTTCCGTCTTCCGGTAAAGGTCTGCCCCCGGGATTACAAGGCGGAAGATATCGTCAGAACTTCAAAATCCGATAAAAAGATGGATCAGGGAAAGATCCGTTTCATCCTCCTGCAGGGCATCGGAAACGCAGTCATCGACCACTCTGTAACAGATGAAGAAATTCTTTCAGCAGCCGGCTCTGTTATCTGTCAAGAACCTGTGGAGGCTGGCAGATGAAGCATTCTGGTTATATCAAAGCAATCATCATTGTTGTGCTTCTGATTCTGCTGGACCGTTGGACAAAGCACCTGGCATCAACATTTCTTGCCCCAGACGCGGACGGGATCCCGCTGATCCCCGGTGTATTCCGCCTGCTCTATCTGGAGAACAGAGGATCTGCCTTTGGAATGATGCAGAACAGGCAGACATTTCTCATTCTCTTCACCTTTGTCATTCTGGCGGCCGTGACATATGTTTTTGTAAAGATCCCTGCCGGAGACCGCAGAATGGCTCCGCTTCGGGCGTCGATCATTCTCATATATGCCGGAGCTGTCGGAAACCTGATTGACCGTATCAGCCAGCGCTTTGTTGTAGATTTCTTTTATTTCGAACTGATAGATTTTCCGATCTTCAATGTAGCCGATATTTATGTCACCTGCGGAGCGATCCTCCTTGTTTTCCTGTTATTATTCCGCTACAAAGATGAAGATCTGGCCTTTTTGAAACAACACAATAAATGAACAGCAAATACTTTGAAATAGATGAAGATCTGGAAGGGCTGCGGATAGACGTTTTTTTAAGCGAACTGCTTACGGACCATTCCAGGTCCTATATCCAGAAACTGATTCGCAGCGGATCTGTCACTGTGTACGGCAAAGAAGTCCGTCCAAGCAGATCTGTCAGAGAAGGCGAACAGGTCCGGATTGTTTTCCCGGATCCGGTAAAGCTTGACATCACACCGGAAGATATTCCCCTGGATATTCTCTATGAAGATGGCGACATTCTGGTTGTAAATAAACCCAAGGGCATGGTTGTTCACCCCGCCCCGGGTCACTACAGCGGAACCCTCGTCAATGCAGTCATGTACCATTGCCAGGGAAGCCTTTCCACCATCAACGGCGTACTGCGGCCAGGTATCGTTCACCGGATCGACCGGGATACCACCGGCGTTCTTGTTGTCTGCAAAAATGACCGCGCTCACCGCTTTATAGCCGATCAGCTTGCCGTACACAGCATCACACGCCGCTACCGGGCTCTTGTCTACAATAATATCAAAGAAGATGAAGGAACCATAGACGCCCCGATCGGGCGTATGGAGCATGACCGCAAAAAGATGGGCATTAACCCCAAAAACGGCAGAAGAGCAGTAACCCACTATAAAGTGCTGGAACGCTTCGGAAACGCGGCTTACATAGAATGTCAGCTGGAAACCGGGCGCACCCACCAGATTCGTGTCCATATGGCCAGTATCGGACATCCGCTGCTGGGAGATACCGTATATGGGCCTTCCAAAGACAAATACCATCTTCAGGGCCAGGCCCTCCACGCGATGGTGCTTGGATTTATCCACCCTTCAAGCGGCAGATATGTTGAATATACAGCAGCGCTTCCGGATTATTTCACGCGGCTTCTGGAAAAACTCCGCTATTCCGGTTCATAATATTCCCTGCCGTCATCCAGGCAAAGACAGGAGAGTCTTCCACCCTCATAACAGGCGCCGCAGTCAATGGCAATATGTCCGTTCCCGTAATAAATATAACCAGGCCGGTCATTACCTGCGATCAGCTGTGTCGGTGTATGCCCGCTGACCGTAATAACATCCCTGAAATAAGGCCGGCTATAGTCCGGTCTTTCCCAGAGCATCTCATCCGGCTGATAGTCATCCAGAGAACGGTCAGGAGAGAAATTGCTTAATCCGGCATGCACAAGCAGGTATTTTGTCCCTTTAATGAAAACTTCTTCATAAAGGGAGAATTCTCCCAGATATTCCATGATATCTTCCCTCTGCTGGCAGTCCAGTCCTGCATACTCATCCATGGTCGTCTGCCCGCCCTGACGGATCCAGTCAGTCAGGCGCCCGTAATCTGTATAGGTAAGGCTGTCCAGAAATTCATCGCTGATCTCCTGATTCAGCAGCTGCAGACAGGACATGGCCATCCGTTCATGATTACCGGCAACAGGGAATATATTCGCGTACATCATCATAAGCTGAAGCACCTTAATGGGATGCTCTCCGCGGTCAACCACATCTCCCAGGACATAAAGCGTATCCTGATCCGAGAAACGGATCTTTCTCAGCATCCGTACCAGATAATCGTATTTACCGTGAATATCACTGATCACATAAATCATAAGCCATCTCTCCCGGCATTCTGGATCCCTTTCACTGCTTACTATCGTCATCCCCGTTGTTTCCGGCTGCTGCGGGAAGCTTCTCCCGCAGATGGATCACATCCGCCACTTTACGCCTGCGGGCATCACCGATAGCCGCATAATGTGTCTTCGTGGTATTGACATCTTTATGCCCAAGCGCGTCTGCCACAAGATAGATGTCACCCGTTTCCTGGTAGAGAGTCGTTCCAAAGGTGCTCCGCAGTTTATGAGGCGTTATCTTCTTGACCGTTGTTACCAGCCGCGCGTATTTCTTAACCAGGCGTTCCACGGAACGCGGTGTAATTCTTGCGTTTCGCAGAGATATAAAGAGAGCATTCTCAGAACCCTCCTGAGGATGCATGGATTTTCTGGGACCATCCATATATTCCCATAAGGCATCCCGGACCTCCTGCCCGAAATAAACCAGCGCCTCATTGCCGCCTTTGCGGATGATCCTAATCGCGTTATTGTCAAAATCAACGTCATCCAGATCCAGACCGACACATTCCGAAACACGTATCCCGGTACCCAGAAGCAGGGTCAGCAGGGCCATATCCCTGATCTTTGTCTTCTCATGCAGAGCCAGCTGTCTGCCGGAAAACTTTTCTCCGGACTGAGCCTCATCCAGAAATTCAGCAACCTCATCCGGTTCCAGACGGATAATGTTCTTATTCTTAATCTTGGGGACATCGACCATCCGGGCTGGGTTAGTTTTGATTAACCCTTTTTTATAATAATAATCATAAAAAGAAGTCAAAGAAGAAAGTTTTCTGGCTTTTCCTTCATCATGATTGGTGTAAGTTCTGCCATTTCTTGTATAACATTCGAGAAAAGACAGATATTCCTCGATATCAAAAGCTGTGATCTGATCCAGAATATCCACAGGCAGGTCCCGCAGAGACTTATTTGCAAAATACGGATTATTTGTCTGCAGAAAATAAAAGAAAACACCCAGGTCATATGCATAATTCTTTCGGGTGTTGGTACTTTTTCTGATCTCCAGAGAACGGAAATATTCAAGGCAGAATTTTGGAAGTGTCTGCAGATATTCGCGGATCTTCTGAATATTCTTCAGATCCGTCTGTTGTTTATAAGAAAGATCCGCCATAAGAAAATACCTCCTAAAAGATAATGAACCGGCTGCAGGAAAAACACTTAATAAAGATATTTAGGAAAATAAGCCCGAAAAGAGGTCTATCACGTCGTAAAATAATGATTTTGCGACGTGATAGATAATACTCTCTTCAGTTTCCGACAAATCATTATTTTGACTTTCTGCGGGCCTTCTCATGCATGGCGTTCAATACGGAAAGCTGTTCCTGCGTAAATTCTCTTCCGGCGGGGCCCGTTCCCAGACCTGCACCCAAAAGTGTCAGCTGATAAATAGTCCGGGCATAGAATTCGACCATCTCCATATTGTAATATGCATGAATGAGATCATCTGAATAAGTCAAGACGCCGTGATTGCCAAGAAGAATTGCGTCAAAATCCTGTAAATACTTCTCAATAGAATCCGGCACTTCATCGGTGGACGGCGTCCCATATTCAGCTACGGGAACATAATTCAGATCCACTATGGGCTCAGCCAGCACCTTACGGTCCAGAGGAATCCCTGCAGCTGCAAATGTCGTCGCATAAACCGGATGTGCATGTACGACTGCCTGTACATCCGGCCGCCTCTGATAAACCCTGCGGTGCATCTTCATCTCCGAGGACGGTCTCCAGCCGGCTGATGCCCGCAGAACATTCCCGTCCAGATCTATCACACAGAGGCATTCCTCAGTCATAAATCCCTTGGATATGCCGGTAGGTGTACAGAGGATACTGCCGTCTGCCAGTCTTACCGATATATTGCCGGCGTTGGAAGCCGCCAGATCCTTGTCATACATTCTCCGCCCGATCTCACAGATCTGCCGCCGCAGTTCTGCCTCTTGCGCAGAGACGGAAATCTCCATATTACCCATATATTATACCTGCTCCTTTGCCTTCTTCTCCATGATCGCCTTCAAAGACTCAGTATAAGGAGGCCTTGCAATGCCATATTCGGTGACAATGCCTGTAATCAGGCCGGCATCTGTGACATCAAAGGCGGGATTGTATACATCCACCCCTTCCGGTGCCATACGCTTCTGATACCAGAGCTCTGTAACTTCCTCAGCCGGTCTCTGTTCTATATTGATCTGCTCTCCGGTCGGTGTGTTCATATCGATGGTAGATGTAGGCGCGCAGATATAGAAGGGAACATGGTAGTAATTCGCCACAGTCGCCACTACGGAAGTGCCGATCTTATTCGCTGTATCACCATTGGCGGCAACCCGGTCGCAGCCGACAAATACGGCGTTGACCCAGCCCTTCTTCATGACAGATGCAGACATGTTGTCACAGATCAGTGTTACATTCAGTCCGGAATCTTTCAGTTCATAAGCAGTAAGTCTGGCACCCTGCAGAAGAGGCCTCGTCTCGTCGCAGAAGACATGGAAATTATAACCCCTCTCATGCCCCAGGTACATAGGAGCAGTGGCTGTTCCATACTTGGATGTGGCCAGCTGGCCGGCATTGCAGTGCGTCAGGAGCCCGTCTCCGGGTTTTACAAGGCTGAGTCCGTATTCACCGATCCTGCGGCAGGTATCTATATCCTCCTGCTGGATCGCGCAGGCTTCTGCCTTCAGCAGAGCGAGAATCTCATCAGCTGACCTGCCCCTGCTGTCGTCTACGACTTTCTCCATCCGCTTAAGAGCCCAGGAAAGATTGACTGCCGTAGGCCTGGAAGAATTCAGATAAGCTGATGCCTCCTTAAACTGTCTGCAAAAATCATCATAGGATTCAGCCTGGATCTCTCTGGCTGCCAGATAGACACCGTAGCCGGCCGCGACGCCGATCGCAGGGGCTCCTCTTACCTGAAGCTTATAAATAGCTTCCCAGATCTGCTTCTGACTTGTGAGATGCAGGATCTCTGTGTGGTAGGGAAGCTGGGTCTGATCTATGATCACAAGAGCTCTGTTCTCGTCATCAAGCGCGACCGTATCGTAATCCAGTATATGTTTCTTTTCACTCATAATTCTTAATACCATTCCTTCACAGATAAAAATATATGCCGGTCCGTCCTTTAAAACCGGCATAATCAGTATAACACATCCTTGGATGATACTGTATGACGAATTATGGTTCCCGGCAGAAATAAAAAGCCCGGGAAAATGCTCTCTCTGTCGATATCAGAAGCCTTCTCCCGGATCCAATCCCTTTTTTACTGCAGTCTTCCCGCGGATGCCAGTGTGCTTCCGGAATCTTCCTCTCCCGCCGGAATCGCGATCAGATCACCCGGATAGATCTGCGCTGTCTGCATATGATTGACCCGCATCACTTCTTCTATGTAAGTATTATGAGAATCAAAGGAAACCGACATATGCTCATCCGCAATGCTCCAGAGACTGTCCCCCTCCTGGACAACATAGGAAGTATAGGCCAGTTCATCCCTCTGCTCCTCCGCTCTTCTGTCCTGTCCTGCAAATGACGGGAGAAGAACCGCAAAGAATAATACTGCGGTAAACAGGATGATAATTCCCGCCGCGATGAAAAGTATTCCCCTGAAATATCCTTCTGGTCTGTGATAATATGCAGCACCCTTCATAACATCTGCCTCCTCACATTCTGCAGCAGCTGACTCGCAATCGAACGCATGTTCTTTATTTGTATTCTACCGAACGTGCGTTCTGTTGTCAAGTAAAAAGCAGAAAAAATATCTTTGAATTGCAAATGTGTGTTCGATATGATATCATAATGTAAATGTAAAAACCGGCCTCTCACAGGACGGTCCGGTGATTTTCGCTTTATTCTCAGAAATCCGGAGGAGTTTGCAGATGGACAGGAAGAAATTATCTCCCAAGCAGGAGGAGATCCTCAATTGTATTAAAGAAAGTATCCTTAGCCGCGGCTATCCGCCGTCGGTCAGGGAATTGTGCGATGCCGTGCACCTGAAGTCTACTTCTTCCGTTCACGCGCATCTCGAGACACTGGAGGAACTGGGTTATATCCACAGAGACCCCACCAAGCCCCGCGCTATAGAGATCATGGACGATGAATTCGCTCTCAGCCGCCGTGAGATGACCCAGATCCCCATGGTCGGCGTTGTCACGGCAGGCGAACCGATCCTGGCCCGGCAGAACATTACCGATTACTTTCCCATGCCGGTAGAGATGCTGCCGAACGCAGACCTCTTTATGCTGAAGGTGCAGGGGGACAGCATGGAAGGCGCCGGTATCCTCAGCGGTGACCAAGTCATCATCCAGAAGCAGAATACCGCCAGAAACGGCGAGATCGTCTGCGCTTTTATAGAAGATTCCGCTACCATCAAGACTTTTTATAAGGAGGACGGCTACATCCGCCTGCAGCCGCAGAATGACCGCTACACCCCCATCATCACCAAGAAGTGCCGCATACTTGGCAAAGTCATCGGGCTTGTCCGTCTGGGAATGTAGACTGGATATAGACTTTTTAAAATCTTTTTAAGCATGCAAAAAGAGGCAGAAAGCACCGGGGACAGCATATCCCCTGCGTTTTCTGCCTCTTTGCGATTTGTGTTCTCTGCTGAAGCTTCAGCTGGTCTTTTTCGATCCTAAACCTCTTCCTGGGCTTCTTCCTGCATGAAGGTCTGGGGATCCATATTTTTGCCGTCGCGCCAGATGCGCTCAAGATCGTAGAACTGGCGTGATTCTTTTGAGAAAATATGAATGACGACGTCACCATAATCCATCAGGATCCAGGACGCGGAGTTATAGCCCTCAATACGGCTGGTAGTAAACCCTTTTCTGCCGAGGGCTTCCTCAACATGATCCGCCAGCGCTTTGACCTGATTTATATTGCTGCCGCCGGCGATAATAAAATAATCTGCGATCACCGTAACATCATGAATGTCGATGATACGGATATCCTGACCCTTATGGTCTTCCAGAGACGCAATAGCAGTACAGGCTATCTGCCTTGACCTATCCATAGAATAACCTCCTTTGAAATGTTTTATAGCAAGACACTTACTCCCCGTGTCTTTTAAGGCTGTAATAATGCCAGGTCTCTTCTGTCATGGGATCGATCCGCGCCCCGGTCTGCTGCAGATAATCCAGCGTCTGGCGCAGGATCATAAGCACGGCCTTATCCAGATCAGTAAAGGCCGTCTTCCGCAGCATAGGAAGATCCGGTGCCTGGTCACGCTGCGGTTCTATATAATCCGCGGTAAAAACGATCTTCTCCAGCAGAGACATGCCCGGTCTGCCTGTGGTGTGATACTCTATGGCCCGAAGTATATCCGGGTCTTCAACCCCATAGCGGTGCTGCGCAAAATAGGCTCCCACCTGGCCGTGCAGCAGATAAGGACTATTCTGCTGACTCTCATTCACCGGCAGAGTATGCTTTCT
Source organism: uncultured Eubacteriales bacterium (assembly GCA_900317095.1). Taxonomy (GTDB): domain Bacteria; phylum Bacillota; class Clostridia; order Lachnospirales; family Lachnospiraceae; genus UBA2912. Next base: position 10,360 of record ONFL01000077.1, read on the forward strand.
GCATTCTTCCAGCAGCTGTTCGCCGCTAAGCTGCTTGGCGCAGTCATGCAGCAGACCCGCCAGCGATGCTTTACAAATATCTTCCTCCCAGCGCATGGCCAGACAGCAGGATGTGTACTGCACTCCTACCGTATGCCGCATCCGCTTTGCGCTCAGTCTTTTCCGAAGATCCTTTTCTATATCCGCCTGATTCATGATGATCGCTTCCTTATCTTCTAGGATTCCCTCTCATAGAGATGATGACTGTTCATATACTCAAGTACACTGTCCGGCAGCATAAAACGCACAGACAGGCCTTCTCTTCGCCTGCAGCGGATCTGACTGGAGGAAAGCTCCAGCTCCGGTATCGGAAGGATACGGATATCTGATCCATATTTCCGGTGCAGATAATCTATCTGCTCCTGCAGCTGACTGACGCTTTTATGGTCCCTTACAGCCGCCAGGACTATGCATGAGTCCAGGATCCGGGCCGGCTCATGCCAGGTCTCAATCTGAAAAACAGAATCTGCACCCATGATGAAATAATAATCCGTATCCGGATGCTGCTGCCGCAGTTCATAGAGCGTCCTGGCCGTATAAGATAAGCCCTTTCTTCTGATTTCCATGTCACTGACACGGAAATAAGGAACATCCTTTACAGCAAGCTGTGCCATGGCCAGTCTGTCCAGGCCGGGAGTGATATGCCTTCCCTGCTTATGAGGAGGCTGGCTGTTGGGCATGATCAAAACCTCATCAAGGTCATATGCCCGATAGGCATTCTCCGCCAGAACAAGATGTACAAAATGAATGGGATCGAATGTTCCTCCCATAATTCCTACTTTTCGCCGTCCGGACATAGCCTCTGCTGCCGCCTCCCTGCCTTCCTGCTCTATTAGGGAAGGATGATCTTTTTCTTATCTTCTTTGCCCTCTTTATAAAGGATGATCTTTCTTCCGATGATATGAACGATCTCAGAATGGGTGCGCTCGGACAGGGTCTGCGCTATGTCCCGGATATCATCGGTACAGCTCTTGAGCACGGAAACCTTTATCAGTTCCCGGGCTGTCAGAGCTTCCAGCGCTCCCTTCGTTAGTTCCGGCGTGATTCCCGCTTTCCCGACCTGCACGACAGGATCGATGGACATGGCCAGGCTTCTGAGATACGCGCGCTGTTTACTGTTTTTTATCATAATCTGTCTCCCATTTTAATCCGTTTATTTATAATAATCAAACTGAAGTCCATAGATCCTCACGGTATCTCCGTCTTTAATGCCCAGCTTTTCCAGATCATCAAGGATGCCATTGCTCTTGAGGAATTTCTGGAAAAAGTCAAATCCTTTCTCGGACTCCAGGTTTGTATAGCCCAGCATCTTCTCGATCCGGGGACCCTCCACCACGTAAACACCGTCTTCGTCCACAGTAACTGTATAGGGATCTTCAGCCCGCACCGTACTGGGTACATATTCGGGTTCATAGACTTCAGGCTCCGAACCGGCCTGATCCAGCAGGCCCTTCAGAGCATAGAGAAGCTCCTTTACTCCCTGGCCGCTGACAGCCGAAATGGGATAGACTTTTATGCCCTTTGGCTCGAACTCGCCGCGCAGACGGCTCAGATTCTCGTTCTCCTCACCGGGCGGGATGACATCGATCTTATTGGCAGCGATAACCTGCGGCTTGTCCAGGATCTCCGGCTTATAAGCTTCCAGCTCCGCATTAATCTTGTTGATGTCGTCCACCGGATCTCTTCCCTCGCTGCCGGCCGCGTCTACCATGTGCACCAGTACACGGGTCCGCTCTATATGGCGGAGAAATTCCAGGCCTAATCCGACGCCCTCGGAAGCGCCTTCAATGATACCGGGAATATCGGCGATCACAAACCCGCCGCCGCCCGGCAGATCCACTACGCCCAGGTTGGGAACCAGCGTTGTGAAATGATAATTGGCGATCTTGGGACGGGCATTGGTGACTCTGGAAAGGAAAGTGGATTTCCCCACATTGGGAAATCCGACAAGGCCGACCTGGGCGATCATCTTCAGCTCCAGCGTTACATAGAGTCCCTGCCCCGGCTGTCCCGGCTGCGCGTATTTCGGCGCCTGCATGGTAGGAGTCGCGTAATGCTGGTTGCCATTGCCGCCCCTGCCGCCTTTTAAAATGACCTGACGCCGGTTATCCAGAGACATGTCTGCTATGACCAGGCCGGATTCGGCTTCTCTGATCACAGTTCCCTCGGGGACCTTTATGACCAGATCCTCTCCGTCACTGCCATGGCAGCGGTTCTTTCTGCCGTCTTCCCCGTTCTGCGCGCAGAACTTCTGCATATGACGGAAATCAGAAAGGGTGTTGAGCCCTTCATCTACCTGAAATATAATGTCGCCGCCGCGGCCGCCGTCGCCGCCGTTGGGTCCTCCGGCCGGTACGTAAAGTTCCCGGCGGAAACTTACATGTCCGTCACCGCCTTTTCCGGAACGCAAATAAATTTTAACATGATCCGCAAACATACCTGACCTCCTGCATATACTAACAAAGCGGCTTCAAAATAAATCTGAAGCCGCTTGAATCGTAAAAAAGCTTTCTTACTGTATTATTCGTTTACAGCGCTGGTCTCAACAGGATATACAGAAACCTGCTTCTTATCTCTGCCCTTGCGCTCAAACTTTACAACGCCGTCAACCAGAGCGAATAATGTATCATCGCCGCCTCTGCCGACATTCAGTCCCGGATGGATCTTCGTTCCGCGCTGTCTGTAAATAATATTTCCGGCTTTTGCAAACTGTCCGTCCGCTCTCTTGGCACCAAGTCTCTTGGACTCGGAATCACGTCCGTTCTTTGTAGAACCGACACCCTTTTTATGAGCGAAAAACTGAAGGTTCATTGTTAACATTTCGTTACACCTCCTCGATCTCAAACTGTATGAATTCACTATAGGACTGCCTGACTGATCTCAGGCCAAGCACCATGGCATCCATGAGGATGCTGCCGTCATGGCTGAGCCCCTCCGGAAACTGCACTTCCAGAAGACCTGCTTCCTCGTCCTGTGCGGCCGCGGCTTTGTCACCGGCTATTGCCTCTATGGCGTTGCAGGTATTGAAAGCCAGCACTGAAACCGCGCTGCAGACGATATCCTCGCCGGCCTGCGCATATCCCGCGTGACCGCTGAATCTATAGCCCCTATAGTGATGATATCTGTCCTTAAAGACTGTTACCTTTACCATGGAAGAACCAGCTGTTCTCAGGCGTTGATCTTATTGATCCTTACCTGTGTGAACGCCTGTCTGTGGCCGTTCTTCTTATGATATCCGGTTTTTCTCTTGTACTTGTAAACGATGACCTTCTTGGCCTTGCCGTCACCGAGAGATGTCGCGGATACGCTTGCTCCCTCTACAGTCGGATTGCCGACTTTGATCTCGTCACCGCCTACAACAAGAACCTGATCGAAAACAACTTCAGCGCCGGTCTCAACACCGAGCTTCTCAACCCGGATGATGTCACCCTCAGCGACTTTGTACTGTTTTCCGCCTGTTGCGATAATTGCGTACATGATAGGGCTACCTCCTATTTCTTTACTCGCCGGCTGCGGCATCGCTCTCCCTATGAAAGCAATTTTGAAACCTCACCGTGCGGCACCATAGTATTTTATCACAGGGAATTTTGTGCGTCAATCTGTTTTTTACAGTTTTCAAAAGAGATCCGCCGCTAAAACGGACTGTCCGACTGCAGGTCCAGTCCCGCAGCCTGCTCCTGCAGAGACCGCCTTTCTTTCCTGCGGGTAATCTCCATGATCTGCAGCTTTGTCAGATCAACGACCTTTGTCTGGACCGGATCCCTGCGCGCGTACTTTTCCGCCTGGGCCAGCAGGGCCGACCTTTCTGCTTCGCTTTTCATATTGATGACATCTATCAGGATCATGCCGGAAATATTTCGCGCACGGATCTGACGCAGGGCCTCCCGCACCGCCTCCATATTAACCATGAAGAAATTTTCTTCCCTGTTTCTCTTTTTTGTCGCCTTTCCGGTGTTCACATCTATTACCGTCATGGCTTCTGTCTGTTCTATGACCAGATAACCTCCGGACGGCAGCCAGACTTTTTTTCTCAGGAGTCTGTCCAGCTGGCTTTCCAGACCCCGCAGTTTGATAAGAGAATAGGACGGATCTTTGTATAAACTGACATTCCCCATACCACGGATCTGCTCATAGATCTGGGGCAGATCGGTTACGATCCTGCAATTTCCTGCTTTCATGCTGCGTCTTACCATACTGACGCAGGCCCGGTCTCCCTCTCTGAGCCTGGAAAAGCAGGTTCGAAAGCGATAGGTTGACATAATTTCATTATGGTCATCCAATAGTTTCTGCATCTCAGCGATAATATCTTTATCACTGCTGTCCTTCGCCAGCGTACGCAGCATCCATCCGCCGGGTGCCGGGAAATCCTCTGCCAGTTTTTTAAGCCTTTCCCGCGCGCCCTCACTGTCAATACGGGAGGAGATGCGGATATCGGTCCGGAAAGGAAAATAAACAGCATAATTTCCAGTGTAGGAAATATCCCCTGTCAGGATCCAGTCCTTTGTTTTGATATTTTCCCGGGACACCTGGACCAGGATCTCATCTCCTGTTACTGCCGCCGCGGAACTTTTCCGGGAAGTAAAATGATAGGCCTGACTGCCGGCTGCAGGATAATATCCCATGACACCGGGCCGGATCTCTACGAAAGCAGCAGAAAGATTCTTAACGATATTTTTTATCTTTCCTATATAGATATCTCCTACGCAGACCTGCGGGGAAGCACTTTCCAGGGCCAGTTCATATATCTTTTCGTCCTCGTAGAGGGCGCTCAGCACACCGCCCTTATAGCCGGCAATGACAATCTCCGATTTCATGCGCCGGCCCTTTCATACTGGCCGAGGCTGACCAGAAGCCTTTCACCCTCCGGCCCGGCGTCAGCGTACATGTCCCGGCGGGTGATCATGAGCATCATAGGATCAAATGTCAGGCCGCTTTTCTCTATAAGGGTCTTCATCAGCAGATCCGGACGCAGATTTGCCGCGCTGCCAGAAGAGATCTGCATAAAAACGGCGCCGTCCTCCAGCAGATGCAGGTCATAGATCAGAGGACGGATATTCATCTCCATCTGGCTGCGCTTTGTCTTTTTAAGGATGCGGATTTCGTCCTCTACAAGGAAGCGGCTGATATTTTCCTGCAGCTGAAGGGGGCTGCAGGGCGCAAAACCTTCACGAAAACGCACTTCATAATCAGCAGCCGCGACAAGGGACATGGCATTTTTCGCCTCATCCTTCAGTACATGAATGTCATAGATCGTTATTCCCTCTGCCATCTGCCCGTTCAGCCGGCGCAGCATCTGACCGGTATCGGTAATAGAATTCACTTCCAGGTCCATGTATTCTCCGCTGCTTTCCATACCGACTCCCAGCGGCGCCGCAAATGACAGCACCGGGTGCGGATGATACCCCTGGCTGTAAGTCAGATCAAAACCGGCTCTGCGGAAAGCTTTTTGAAAGAAACGCATGATATCCAGATGCCCGATAAATTTTACAGAGCCCTTCTTGCCCCAGCGAATTCTAAGCTTCAAAGCAGACACCTCCATCATATTCTCTGCAGCCGCATCCGGAGCAGCCCTGCCGGCAGTTGGGAGTAATGAGGGCCTTATGCGCCCGCTCCCGCTCACGGATCAGAAAGTCTTTGCTGACGCCGGCGTGTATAAAATCCCAGGGAAGGATCTCGTCCACAGACCGTTCCCTGTGCGCATAAAAACCGCCGTCTACGTTATTTTCCCGGAAAGCTTCCTTCCAGCCCTCTTCATTGAAATACTCACCCCAGGAATCATAAATACAGCCATGCCGGTAAGCAGATAAAAGAACGGGGCCCAGCCGCCGGTCGCCTCTGGCGAAAATACCCTCCAGTTCAGACAGATTAAAATCATGCCAGTTATAGCGCAGGCTCTTATGGTTGACCTGCTCCTTCATATGCCGGCTTAAGAAGCGCTGCTTCTCCATAAATTCTTCTTCTGTACACTGCCGTTCCCACTGGAAGGGCGTGAAAGGCTTCGGTACAAAGAAGGATGTGCTGGCAGTGATCTCTACTCTTTTATTGCCCGGCCGCTGGTCTTTGGGAATCTCATAAAATTCTGCAGCGATTTTCTGACAGAGTTCGGCAATACCGGCCACATCATCCATGGTCTCTGTCGGCAGGCCCAGCATAAAGTAAAGTTTTACCCGGTTCCATCCGCCGGCAAAGGCATCCGCAGCACCCTTAAGGATCACTTCCTCTGTCAGTCCCTTGTTTATCACATCCCGCATCCTCTGCGTTCCGGCTTCCGGCGCAAATGTCAGACTGCTCTTGCGGACATCCTGCACCTTGGACATGACATCCAGAGAAAAGGCATCAATACGCAGGGACGGCAGGGAAATATTTACATTCTTCTCAGAACAGTATTTTAAAAGGAAATCGGTGAGCTCTGGCAGCTGTGAATAATCACTGGAACTGAGAGAACTGAGTGAAATCTCATCCTGTCCGGTGGATTCCAGCATACACTGCGCATGTTCTTTCAGAAAGTCAAGGCTCCTCTCCCGGTTGGGCCGGTATACCATGCCTGCCTGACAGAAACGGCAGCCCCGGATACAGCCGCGCTGGATCTCCAGGACGACCCTGTCCTGGGTCACCTTTATAAAAGGGACGATCGGCTTTCGGGGATATAGAACCTGATCCAGATCCCGTACCACCTGCTTTTCTATCACAGCCGGCGCGCAGTCCTTCAATGGATAAAAGCGTTCTATGGTTCGGTCTTCCTTATACTGCACATTGTAGAAGGCCGGGACATAGATACCGGGAACGGCCGCGGCTTTTTCCAGAAAATCATTCCGGCTCCCGCCGGCCTTTTTATTTTCTTTATACAGATCCAGCAGCTGATAATATACAGTCTCACCCTCGCCGATATAAAACATATCGAAGAAATCCGCCAGCGGTTCCGGATTATAGACGCAGGGACCGCCCCCGATCACGATGGGATCTTCCTGCGTGCGATTTGCCGCCAGCAGAG
>ONFL01000133.1 GCA_900317095.1 uncultured Eubacteriales bacterium
AAGGGGCTGAAGTGCGGAAGATCCTGCTGCTGTTACAGTACCGCTTACCTTAGCTGCTGCGTCGCCGCCGGCTGCCTCTGCAGCATCAGCTGCTGCCTGTGTATCTGCGCCTGCTGCATCTGTTGCTGCAGTGGTTTCTTTTGTGCTGCTGGAACCGCAGCCAGCCATACCCATAGTCATCATCAGTCCAGCAAGAGTGATTGCTGCAACCTTCTGTAATTTGTTCCCTTTCATAACCATCCTCCTGGTTCTTTCGGTTTTACAATATTTCATAATCAATAGCTCCCGGGATATGAGACAGTATACATGAGCAATGTAATAATTTATACACGCAAACTTTAAAATATATGTAAAGCAAAAGAAAAAACAGGCCCCGTAAAGCCTGTTTTCTCTTTTGTCTGCAAATGCAGTGTCTTCAGTTCTGGAAGCGGATGTCCTGCCCTTTATTAAGGTCAAAGGCTTTGACTGTCTGCCCGTCCAGGTCTTCCCGGTGCATATCCACAGCATTGATCCGGGAATTCTCATAAGTTGTATAGTAATAAATGCCCTTATCCTGATTACAGCAGGAGCTGTAAATGGTGATCTCGTACTTGTCTTCACCCAGCCGGCAGGCTCCTCTCTGCTGGGCCACGCTGCCCAGGATATGGAAGAACTGGCTGACGGCCTCGGATTCAGAGCTGCCGGATACGGAATTCATCCTTGTAAAAGCCACTTTCACAAAACGGGATGCGGAGGAGAGGTCGCCGGGCAGGCCCATGGCGCCCATGCCCCGGCTGTAGGCCGGCAGGTCCAGACCGTCCGCAAAGGCTGTCTGCCCGGGGCCGGCTGTGAGATTGCGGTAGTCGGCCAGACGGTTCATCTGAATATCAAATGTAGGATTATTTGTCATCACACCGACCGGATCATCGTAGACATGCAGGCCTGACGCAGTCTGCTCGACCACGATGGACTTTTCCTTATCAGCGATCATCCAGTGAAGCGGGTTTGGGGGAAGCTGCGGGCTGAAATGCTCATCAGTTATATTGACATTCTCCAGCAGGGTCCTGGCCTGATCTGCATTTTCACACTGTCCCAGGATCCAGGGTATGAATTCAAAGGAAGCTATATTGTCCTTTCCCTGGACCGGCTTCTTAAAATCACAGCTGCCGGGGAAATTGAGTCCAGCCATACCCAGGCCTTTTTCATTTATCCCGTCATAATACAGAGGATAGCCTTCCACAACAAAAGCCATGCCGATGATGGCCAGATGTTCTGTCAGATCCCCTGCTGCCCGGAAATGAAACGGATACCTGCGGGGTGTTACCGCCACCTGCTCATTGTATGAAAATTCCAGATCCAGGTTTCTTCCAAAATAATGATCTCCTGCCGTGTAGCATGCTGCTGTACACATATCTGTTCCCTTCTTTCCGCCCGGGACCGGTCCCCGGACCGTTTTTCTTCTGCCTGTTATTCCTTACGGAATGCTGCTTTTATCAGATTCTATTCTACCACATCCGCTGAAAAATATTTTCTTCTCTCGCTTTTTTCGGCTTTTAAAATCATTGTAAAATCGCATGATCTTCTCATACCGGAGAAAAAAGAATGTTAGAATAAGAGACAGATGAAAGGCGGATTAGAGATTGATCAATAAATATTTAAGGCCGAAGCAGGCCGGGCCGGACAGTGCCCTCTATCACTACACGAAGTGCAGCAATGTAATGAACATCATGAAGACCCAGGTACTCTTTGCCACGAAAAGCAGTTTCCTGAATGACACAAATGAAATGGGCTACATACTGCATGTAGCGGGCGACGTGATCCAGGAGCTGGCCAATCCGGACTGGAAGCGGCTGCTGATGCAGCAGGTCGTCAACACCATGGAAGAGTTCAAACGGCATGATACCTTCGTTCTTTCCTTCTCCACGGACCCTGCTGACACAGGAACTTCCAGACAGGATCGGAGCGCCCTTTGAGCAGATCATGGACGAGGCGGCACGCGGCGGCGGCAGCCGGCAGTTCTCAGAACTGTGCCGCCGCTTCCAGCGCATCCTCAACGCCTATGCCATGTTCTTCAAGCAGGAGGAGTTCGCCGCGGAGAAGGAATACCGCCTGGTCTTCCGCAATCCCGACCGCAGCCGGATCCGCTTCCGGGAAAAGGAGGGCTTTCTCCTTCCTTATATAGAGATAGATCTGTCCGGAAAAAAGGACCTGCCTCTGACAGGGATCACCGTAGCCCCTAAAAATCATGTCGACCTGGCTAAAAAGGGTATGATCCAGTACCTGGAGCTGCTGGACTTCGAGGTTCCGGTGAAGCTGTCCCGGCTCAAACTCCGCTATTAGAGCACACCGGTACATATCATTTTCCGGCGGAATATGGTAAAATATTTTCCTGATCCGCGCATCTTCTGCGGACGGGAAAGGAAATTACCATGAATGTTCTCTTAAAGGGATTTTTACTCTATCTTCTGGCCATAAATCTGCTGGCCTTCCTGCTCTACGGCATAGATAAGAGCCGTGCAAAGCGGGGGAAATGGCGGATCCGCGAAAGCGTTCTCATCCTGATGTCCTTTCTGCTGGGCACCATCGGTTCGCTGGCCGGCATGCGCCTTTTCCATCACAAGACTCTGAAAAAGAAATTCCGCATCGGCGTCCCGGCCATCCTGATCCTGCAGATATTCTGCGCTCTGGCCGCCGCTTACTATTTTCATGACTACTATCACGCTGACCAGACGGCGCTGGCTGCCCTGAAGGGAAGCGGGACTGTCCAGGTGAAACATATCAGCGGAGACCATATTTTTGACAGGGGAGATTATCTCTTTGACGGCCCCGGGGATGATACGGCCATGATATTCTATCCCGGCGCCAAGGTAGATGAAACAGCCTACGCCCCTCTGCTTCTGAAGATTGCTGAAAATGGGATGGACTGCGTCCTGGTCAGCATGCCTCTCCATTTCGCCCTCCTGGATACCGGCGCGGCGGATCAGATCCGCCAGGAACTGGATTACCCTCACTGGATACTTGCCGGGCATTCCCTGGGCGGCGTGGCAGCATCTGTAAACCTGGCAGATCATGCCGGGGACGGCACTTACAGCGCCATGGTCTACTTTGCCTCCTATCCGGCAAAGGATCTGCACAAGCTTTCCATCCCGGCCCTCTCTGTCTACGGCAGCCGTGACATGGACCTGGATGCCATCCATAAGCACGAAAAGGATTATCCGGCCGGCACGGCGGTAAAGGTTATCGAGGGCGGCAACCACGCCCAGTTCGGCAGCTACGGCATCCAGAAGGGGGACCAGACTGCGCAGATCTCTGCCGAAGACCAGCAAAGCCAGGCGGCGGCAGCCGTCTCTCAGTTTCTGGAGTCTGTCCGCTGAGCGGACCTTTAAATATCACTGCAGGTTCAGCCTGTTTTTCAGCAGCCAGATGGTCCCTGCGCTGTATGCCGCGGCAAATGCGCAGTTCAGAGCCAGGCTTCCCGCCAGCATAGTGGTCCCATCGGGCTGAAAATATATCAGCATCCCGATGCCGGATGCCGAAAGGCCGGTAAGACTGGTGACCACCGCTTCGGCAATGGCAAGTCCGATAAAGGCCAGCACGCCCATGAAGCCTTTTCTTTCCCTGGCCTGGCTTCCGATGGCACTTGCGCAGAAGACCTGCGCGATCAGCTGATATATGCTGACGACAGCCGCCAGGATCATCAGCACAATATTCCCGGCAGGCCCGTCATAGTAGAAAACATCGCTGAAAATATCCCGGCCCAGGCGCCAGAATTCATGGACGGAAGCCGCATCCCCAACACGGACGGTATAAATGGCTCCCATCAGAAGAAATGTGACCGCGCCTGCCGCATATCCCAGGATCACAACGATCATCGATGAAAATGCCTTGGAGAAGAAATGTTCCGAAACAGTAACAGGAAGCGTAAAGGACAGATATCCCTCATTTCCAAGAAGGTTCCTGTTGAAACGGTGTATCACGGACATCGCGGTCACAATGGCAACAGCAATGGCGATAACCGTGACGGCAATGATGGCAGCCGTCGCGATCACGGCAAATCCGCTGCCGGCTGTGACTGAAACATTCCCGCTTCCATATATCCTTTCCTCAATGGCACCTTCCCCCGGGAAAAACGCTCCCGCAAGAACGCCGAGAACGATCATGACCAGGTACAGCGGCAGCAGACTGCGCAGCATATATTTCAGATCATATTTCATAAGTTTAATCAGCATGCGAATACCTCCCTGAAATACTCATCCAGACTCTTGCCTGTCCGCTCGCGGACTTCATCTACCGGAGCGTGAAGAACGACTTTCCCGTTTCGGAGCAGTACTGCCTCGTCCAGGACAGATTCCACATCAGCGATCAAATGTGTTGAGATTACAACCAGCGCATCCGTGTTGTAATTGGCTATGATCGTCCGCAGTATGTAGTCCCGCGCCGCGGGGTCGACGCCGGCTATCGGTTCATCCAGAAAATATATCTTTGCCCTGCGGGCCATGGTCACGATCAGCCTCAGCTTCTCCCGCGTGCCCTTTGACATCTTGCCAAGCTTCTGATCCGCCTTTATGCCCAGATCTTCCAGCATATCGCCCGCCTTCTGTGCGTCAAAGTCGCTGAAGAAATCGCTGTAATAATCTATAACGTCTGATGCTTTCATCCAGTCCGGCAGGAAATCCCTGTCCGGCAGATACGCAGAAAGCGCTTTCGTCGCGGTGCCCACAGGGCTGCCGTCTATCCGCAGTTCTCCCGCTGCGGGAACAAGCAGTCCATTGCAGATCTTTATAAATGTAGTCTTTCCGCTGCCATTCGGTCCCAGCAGCCCCACGATCCTCCCGCTTTCCAGCGACAGGCTTACCTGGTCAAGCGCGCAGAGGCTTCCGTATGTTTTTGTCAACCCATCTGCTTCCAGTATTGCCATGCTATATTCTCCCTTCTGTTATCATGCTTTGTTCCTGTTCTCATAAAGTTTTTTCCGATATCAGCTTTTCTGCCCTTCCTGGAGGATCTGGCGCACAATGCTCAGAATTTCCTCGTCCGAAATGCCGGAATCCCTCATGTTCCTGATAAACTGCTCTGCTATGTCAGTCACCATTTCTCTCCTTATGCCGGAAATTTTGTCCTTGTCTGAAGTGACTATCCTACCTGCGGTTCTCTCCGAATACAGCAATCCTTCGCGCTCGAGCTCTGAAAGCGCTCTCTGCATGGTATTAGGGTTGACACCTGCTTCCACCGCCAGATCACGAACAGATTTTATCCGCTGGCCCGGCTGATAGACTCCGGAAGCGATATTTTTGCGGAACCTTTCCACTATCTGTGAATAAATCGGCTTTCCTTTCTCAAAGTTCCATGCCATATGTCCCTCCTGTGCCTCTATGTTATGTTACTGTATTAGTTAATTAGTACAATAGTAATATAATACATATACATCCCTTTTGCAAGGGGGAAAATGATTTTTTTAAAAAGAAAAAAGACACCCTGCACCATCATAGTACAGAGTGTCTCTCTTATTTTTTAAATCTAACTGGACACTTTACTGGACACTAACGAATTTCTAACCTCTAGAAACCGCATAAATCCTTGGTTTTTGTGTCTGTAATTACTTAAGGGTAACCTTAGCGCCCTGCTCTTCGAGCTTAGCCTTGATCTCCTCAGCCTCTTCCTTGCTGACGCCTTCCTTGAGAACCTTCGGAGCAGCCTCAACAGCATCCTTGGACTCCTTCAGGCCAAGACCGGTGATCTCACGAACAACCTTGATAACCTTAACCTTGTTAGCGCCAACCTCAGTCAGCTCAACGTCGAACTCGGTCTTCTCTTCTTCTGCTGCTGCGCCTGCACCATCAGCTGCTGCTACAACTACGCCTGCGGCTGCGGATACACCGAACTCTTCCTCGCAAGCCTTTACCAGATCATTTAACTCTAATACGGATAACTCTTTAATAGCCTCAATAAACTCGGCTGTTGTTAATTTTGCCATCTTTCATAACCTCCATTTGAATCAGGATTCTGTAGTGTGGTCTGCCTGTCAGTCGACGACTCAGGCAGCGTCTTCCTTGCTTTCCGCGATCTGCTTGATTACGCGGGCGAAGTTTGCCATCGGAGACTGCATAGAACCAAGCAGTCTGGACAGAAGTGTCTCTCTTGACGGTACCTTGGAAAGTGCTTCCAGGCCTGCGGGATCGTAAACTTCTTTCTCAACGATGCCGCCCTTAACCTCAAGCTTGGGCATATCAGCGATGTTCTTGAAAATAACACGTGCGGGAGCGATTGCGTCTTCCTTTGCGACTGCAATGGCTGTCGGTCCTGCGCAGAAATCCTTTGCACCTTCGAAATCTGTGCCTGCGAGCGCACGCTTGAGCAGAGTGTTTTTGTAAACCTTGTATTCAACGCCGGCTTCTCTGAATTCCTTACGAAGCTTTGTATCTTCCTCTACGGTAAGTCCACGGTAATCAACGAGAACGATGGACTGTGCACCGTCCAGAAGCGCGCTGATCTCTTCGATCACCGGTGCCTTCTTGGCGGAGTTAGCAGATACTTCGTAGCCTTCCGGTCTGATGCCTTTTTCTGCCATACGGGTTTACCTCCTTCTTAAAAATTTTTCGGCTGCCCTTTGCTTAAAAGAAAAGCCCCCGGATCTGCTCCGGGGGCGATGATGATCATGCAGATACCTGCGCTCGCGCGCAGTCTGTTAAGATCTCCCTCGGCAGGCGTGTCCTACTTATGCCTTGCGGCACCTGCTGTCTTTGGCAGTCGATATATATCTTAACATATTCTATTATATGCTGTCAATCAAAATTTACCGACAGCTGAGAGTTATCACAGCTTTGCAGGATTAAGCTTGATGCCGGGGCCCATAGTAGAAGTGATGGTTACGCTTCTGAGATACTGGCCCTTTGCTGCAGCCGGTCTTGCCTTGATGATGGCAGCCATTAATGTATGGAAGTTGTCCGCGATCTGTTCTTCTGTAAATGAAGCCTTGCCGATCGGTACATGGATGATGTTGGCCTTGTCCAGTCTGTACTCGATCTTACCTGCTTTAATATCCTTAACAGCCTTTGCAACATCCATGGTTACAGTGCCTGCCTTGGGGTTGGGCATGAGGCCCTTGGGCCCGAGGATACGGCCGAGACGTCCGACGATGCCCATCATATCAGGTGTGGCAACGACAACGTCGAAATCAAGCCAGCCTTCC
>ONFL01000111.1 GCA_900317095.1 uncultured Eubacteriales bacterium
GATCTGGCACAGGCCTGGCTGACAGGACACAGAGATATCTGGGCAGCGCGGGACGGCTGGTATTACCGGCGGCTTCAGCTGGAAACGATTGCCGATGGAGGGGAACTGCTGCTGATCCTGCGCGGGAACAGACCGGCTGCTTACATATCCTATGCCTGGGAAGACATGGTCCAGATAAGGGATATGCTGGCGGCAGAGGATCTGCTGGATGACATCAGCGGCTTTGTCCGGAAGATATTTGCAGGCGTAAAGACCGAGGTCCTTTCCATGCAGCGGCTTTCCGGTTTTGATCATATTCTGCAGCGTCCCATCATTATGGCAAGGATCACCTGCCTGCCTGAATTTGCACGGCTGTTTCCTGCCCCTGCTGGCAGCAGGAATATCCGGATTTGTGACGACTGGATCAGCCAGAACAACGGCGTATTTCAGATACCGGTCCCGGCAGCGGGCACAGATGATTTTCCTGCAGATGGGGAAGGACCGGTTCCTGTGGATGATCTTGTGCGCATGATGCTTGGAGATCAGAGGATCATGCTTGATGAGATAATCTGAAAAGGCTCCGCCTTTATTGACTTTTTCCGGCCTATCACATAAACTGAATATAAAAAGTGCGCCTTACAGAAAGCGGGCCGGCAAAGAAGCGAAGGCCCGGGCGAAAGCAATATTTTTAAGAAAGGAAACCTATGAAGATCTATAATACACTTACCCGCCGCAAGGACGAATTTGTCCCTGTTGAAGAAGGTAAGGTTAAAATGTACGTCTGCGGTCCTACCGTATATAATTATATCCACATCGGCAACGCGCGTCCCATGATCATATTTGATACCGTGCGCCGCTACTTCGAATATAAGGGCTATCAGGTTGATTATGTATCGAATTTTACAGATGTTGACGATAAGATCATAAAAAAGGCCAATGAAGAGGGCGTGGATGCTTCTGTCATTTCCGAGCGCTTCATAAAGGAAGCCCAGACAGATATGCAGGGACTCAATGTTGAGGAGGCAACGGTCCATCCCCGGGCGACCCAGGAGATAGACGGCATGATCGCCATGATCCAGAAGCTGATAGACACGGGACATGCCTATGAGGCGGATGGAACTGTATATTTCCGCACCCGGTCCTACAAAGATTACGGAAGACTTTCCAAAAAGAATATAGATGATCTGGAGGCAGGCCACAGACAGATCCAGGTAAACGGAGAGGAAGGGAAAGAGGACCCTCTGGATTTTGTACTCTGGAAGCCCAAGAAAGAAGGAGAACCTTTCTGGCATTCACCCTGGAGTGACGGCCGCCCCGGCTGGCACATTGAGTGTTCCGTCATGGCCAAGAAGTATCTGGGGGATACCATAGACATCCATGCAGGGGGAGAGGATCTGATCTTCCCTCACCATGAGAACGAGATTGCCCAGAGTGTATGCGCTAACGGTGTGGAATTCGCCCATTACTGGATGCACAACGGCTTTCTGAACATCAACAATGAAAAGATGTCCAAATCCAAGGGTAATTTTCTGACCGTGCGGCAGATAAGTGAAAAATATGATCTGCAGGTTCTGCGTTTCTTCATGCTCAGCGCCCAGTACAGAAGTCCGCTGAATTTCAGCGCGGATCTGATGGATGCCGCAGCCAGCGGCCTGGAGCGGATCCTGACTGCTATAGACCGGCTGCGCACTATGAAGTGCTCTCAGGAGCCTGCTCCGGAGGACGCGGCGGCAGAGGAAAAGTGCCGGGAGCTTGTGCAGAAGTTTGAAGATGCCATGGAGGATGATTTTAATACAGCAGACGCGGTTTCTGCTGTGTTCGAGATCGTCAAGGCAGCCAATATCCATGTGACGGAGCAGTCCGGCGATAAGCTGCGCAGATACTATCTGGATGAGATAGAGAAGCTCTGCAATGTCCTTGGCATCATAACAGAAAAGAAGGAAGAACTGCTGGAAAGCGATATCCAGGCACTGATAGATGAGCGGCAGGCAGCGCGTAAGGCAAAGAATTTTGCCCGTGCCGATGAGATCCGCGACGAACTGGCGGCAAAGGGCATCATTCTGAAGGATACCCGCGAGGGAGTTAAATGGAGCAGGGCATGAAGCCGGAGAAGGCAGATCTGGACACAGGCCTGGGCGCCTACGCAGCGTGGTACCGGGAGCTTTTTCAGCTGCCGGCAAAAGGAGCGGGAGAATATTCACCGCTTGTGCTGGCCTATCTGGGTGACGCGGTCTATGAGATTGCTGTGCGCAGCTATACGGTCCTCCAGGGCAATACCCAGGTGGAAAAGCTGCATAAGAAGACCAGCAGCCTGGTGAATGCAGGTACACAGGCAGCTATCGCTCATGCCCTGAAAGAGACGCTGAGCGAGGAGGAACTGACTGTCCTTAAGAGAGGCCGCAATGCCCATTCCTATACCAAAGCTAAAAATGCCAGCACAAATGACTACCGATGGGCTACAGGGCTGGAAGCCCTGACGGGATATCTGTTCCTGGAGGGGCGCTATGAACGTCTGACCCAGCTGATCCATGACGGACTTGTAATGACCGGGAATATCCCGGAATAAACAAATATCTGCCGGTATGTTTTACATGCCGGCAGAAAGACTTTTACTGAAAAACAAAAGGGAGATATATGAGCTATTCAGAACTTCAGATCGAGGGAAGAAATCCGGTCATTGAAGCCTTCCGCAGCGGAAAGACTGTTGACAGGCTTTATGTGCTGAAGGGAACCGCGGACGCACCGGTGCAGACCATACTCAAGCAGGCAAAGAAGCAGGGTACGGTCATAAATTTTGTAGAAAAGGAGCGGCTTGACCAGCTGTCCCAGACAAAGCATCATCAGGGAGTGATCGCCATCACGGCAGCTTATTCCTATTCTACCGTTGATGATATTTTGAAAAAAGCGCAGGAGCGGGGCGAGGACCCTTTTCTGATCCTGGCGGACGGGATAGAGGATCCTCACAATCTGGGCGCCATCATCCGTACAGCCAACCTGGCAGGAGCCCACGGAGTGATCATCCCCAGGCGCAGAGCCGTCGGGCTTACAGCTGTGGTAGCGAAGGCATCCGCCGGGGCGCTTAATTACACGCCGGTAGCGAAAGTGACCAATCTCGCCGCCCTGATAGACGAACTCAAAAAGAAAGGGATCTGGTTTGTATGCGCGGATATGGAAGGGGAAAGCATGTACCGGCAGAATCTGACCGGCCCGATCGGCCTTGTGGTTGGAAATGAAGGAAGCGGAGTCGGAAAACTGATCCGGGAAAAGTGTGATTATACGGCATCTATTCCCATGAAGGGAGATATAGACTCTCTGAATGCCTCCGCAGCGGCAGCTGTGTTGATGTATGAGATCGTCCGCCAGAGACTGGAAGGCAAAAAAATAAAAGCTGATGGCGGGAATTGAACCCGCGACCCCATCCTTACCAAGGATGTGCTCTACCCCTGAGCCACATCAGCTTAGATGCTTAAGCATCCGTCGCTTAATATATCATGGATCAGAACCTGGTGTCAAGCACAAATTTAAATCTGTAAATATTTGGTAAAGTGTATTATTATAGAGTTCTAAACTATAATAATCAATTTGGAGGAGAACCATGACAAAGGAAACAAGACCGTATGTACCCTGGGAGCAGATCAAGAATTTTATGATCGATGCATTCGTCGGTTACGGAGTACCGAAGGATGATGCTGCCATCTGCGCGGATGTGCTGATGGAATCTGACCGCAGAGGAATAGAGAGCCACGGCTGCAACCGGTTCAAGCCTATCTATCTGGACCGGATCAAGAAAGGAACGCTTCTCCCGGTCACTAATATAGAGATCCTGAAGGAAACCCCTACGACGGTCGTTATGGACGCCCATAACGGCATGGGTATGGTTGCCAGCTATCATATGATGAATAAGCTGATAGAGAAGGCAAAGAAATATGGCATGGCCGGCGGCGCGATCCGCAATTCCACGCACTACGGTATAGCAGGATACTGGGCGACTATGGCCAGCAAAGAAGGCATGGTCGGCATGACCGGAACGAATGCCCGTCCTTCTATCGCCCCGACATTCGGTGTAGAGAATATGATGGGCACAAATCCTCTGACATTTGCTCTGCCTACGGATGAGGAATTTCCTTTCTGTATAGACTGCGCGACTTCTATTGTACAGAGAGGCAAAATAGAATTCTATGCCCGCCAGGGCAAGGCTACCCCCGCAGGTACTGTGATCGCCCATGACGGAAGCGCTCTGACAGACAGCCAGCAGATCTTAAAGGATCTGGTAGCAGGAACGGCGGCGCTGGCGCCTCTGGGAGGAATAGGTGAAGAGCTTGCCGGCTATAAGGGCTATGGCTATGCGGCTGTCGTGGAGATCCTCTCTGCAGCTCTTTCAGGCGGTCAGTTTATGAAAGCGCTGACCGGCGTTGCCCCGGATGGCAGCCCGCAGATGTATCATCTTGGACATTTCTTCTTTGTTGTTGATCCTGACGCTTTTATGGGCCGGGAGACATTCAGGAAGACGGCAGGACAGATCTGCCGCGCTCTGCGCACATCCCAGAAGGCACCCGGACAGAGTCGGATCTATACAGCCGGTGAGAAAGAATATGACGCCTGGCTTGACAGAAAGGACAAGGGCGTTCCTGTCGGAGAAGCGGTTCAGAGGGAACTCTGCCAGGTCCGCGACGAACTTGGCCTGGATTATCATTTCGCTTTTGAAGATCAGAAAGACTGATGGAGGAGTAATCAATGGCATCAGAGAAAGTAACTGCGGAAGAGAAAGAACCGGTTTCCAGAAATTTCATAGAGCTTGAGATCGACAAGGACATTGCCGCCGGAAAGACAAAGACCGTCTGCACCCGTTTTCCTCCGGAACCCAACGGGTATCTGCACATCGGCCATGCCAAGTCTATCCTTCTCAATTATGGACTGGCCAAAGAGTACGGCGGCAGATTCCTTCTCCGTTTTGACGATACCAATCCCATGAAGGAGAAGACGGAATTTGTCAATTCCATCGTAAGAGACGTGGAATGGCTGGGTGCGGCCTACGAGGGCGATGTCCGCTTTGCCTCCAACTATTTTGACCAGATGTATGAATTCGCGGTAAAGCTGATCAAGAAGGGCAAAGCTTTTGTGTGCGACCTGAGCGCAGACCAGATCCGCCAGTACCGCGGAACATTAAAGGAGCCCGGTAAAAACAGCCCCTTCCGCGACAGGAGCATAGAAGAGAACCTTCGCCTCTTCGAAGAGATGAAGGAGGGGAAATATCCTGACGGTTCCAAGACCCTGAGGGCTAAGATCGACATGGCTTCTCCCAACATCAATATGCGTGACCCGGTCATTTACCGTGTGGCAAGAATGACCCATCACAATACCGGCGATAAGTGGTGTATCTATCCTATGTATGATTTTGCGCACCCTATAGAGGACGCCATAGAGGGAGTAACCCATTCTATCTGCACACTGGAGTTTGAAGACCACAGGCCGCTGTATGACTGGGTCGTACGGGAATTGGAGTTTGAGAATCCTCCCAGGCAGATAGAATTTGCCAAGCTTTACCTTACGAATGTGGTTACAGGAAAGAGATACATTAAGAAGCTGGTTGAGCAGGGCATCGTAGACGGATGGGATGATCCCCGGCTGGTTACGATCGCCGCACTCCGCAGAAGAGGCTACACACCCGAATCCATCCGTATGTTTATGGAGATGGTTGGTGTGTCCAAGAGCAACAGTTCCGTGGACTACGCGATGCTGGATTACTGCATCCGCGAAGATCTCAAGCTCAGCCGTCCAAGGATGATGGCGGTTCTGCATCCGCTGAAACTGGTCATTGACAATTATCCGCGGGATCAGGTTGAATACCTGGATGTCCCGAATAACCAGGAGAAGGAAGAAATGGGCAGCCGCAAGGTTCCCTTCGGCAGAGAGCTTTACATAGAGCAGGAAGACTTTATGGAGATTCCTCCGAAGAAATATTTCCGGCTTTATCCCGGCAATGAGGTCCGCCTCATGAATGCCTATTTTGTTACCTGTACCGATGTTGTGAAAGACGAGCAGGGCAATGTTGTGGAAGTACACTGTACCTATGATCCTCAGACCCGCAGCGGCTCCGGCTTTACAGGCAGGAAAGTCAAGGGCACGATCCACTGGGTATATGCTCCGACGGCCTTTAAGGCAGTTGTCCGTCTGTATGAGAACCTGGTCGATGAATCCAAGGGAGTATATGACGAGGAGGGCAATGTGAATGTCAACCCCAATTCTCTGACGATCCTGGAGAACGCCATGCTGGAACCCGGTCTTGGCGAGGCGGCAGGCGGCGACAGCTTCCAGTTTGTGCGAAATGGATATTTCTGCGCGGATACGAAGGATTCAAGACCCGGAAAGCCGGTCTTCAACCGTATTGTACCGCTCAAGAGTTCTTTTAAGCTGCCGAAGAAAAACAACTGATATGGAAGAATAAATAGCTGCAGGACCTGCAGCTATTTTTCTGTTTTTTTTCTACGGATTTTGAAAATCAGAGTATATTTGAGAAATATTTAGCATTCTGGAGAATAAAATATATTTTTCCAGATTCAGGCGGATTCATAGTGTTGCATTAGGGACAAAAATAATTTAGTATACACGTGATGGTTAGCACTCAGTTAATTCGAGTGCTAGTAAAGCCGGAATCAGAATATTCCAGGGCGGAGCAGATCCGCATCCATTATTTCAGAAAGAATACTATTTCTCAGGAGGTTTCAGATGAAGTTAGTTCCTTTAGGTGACAGAGTTGTATTAAAGCAGTTAGAAGCAGAAGAGAAGACAAAGTCAGGTATCATCCTGGCAGCGCAGTCCCAGGAAAAACCGCAGGAGGCAGAGGTTATTGAAGTCGGCCCCGGCGGAATGATAGACGGCAAGGAAGTAACCATGCAGGTTAAGAAGGGCCAGAAGGTTATCTATTCCAAATATGCAGGAACAGAAGTTAAACTTGACGGACAGGAATACATTATTGTTAAGCAGAATGATATCCTTGCAGTAGTTGAATAATCTGCATAAGGTATTATAGGAATAAAAAAGCGTAAAACATCAGGCCGCCTTCAGGAAGCGGCAGATCACAGGAGGATATTAAAAATGGCAAAAGAGATCAAATTTGGCGCAGATGCCAGAAAGGCACTGGAAGCCGGTGTCAATAAACTTGCAGATACAGTCAGCGTAACACTTGGACCCAAGGGAAGAAATGTTGTCCTTGACAAGACATATGGCACCCCGCTCATCACAAACGATGGTGTTACCATCGCCAAGGATATCGAGCTGGAAGATCCTTTTGAGAACATGGGCGCGCAGATCGTAAGAGAAGCCGCAACAAAGACCAATGATGTTGCCGGCGACGGCACAACGACCGCTACCGTTCTTGCACAGGCCATGATCAACGAGGGCATGAAGAATCTGGCAGCAGGTGCCAATCCGATCATCCTTCGTAAGGGCATGCAGAAGGCTACTGAGAAGGCAGTTGAAGCTATTGCCGAGATGAAGCAGAATGTAGAGGGCAAGGACCAGATTGCCAAGGTTGCGGCTATCTCCGCTGAGGATGAGGCTGTAGGCGAGATGGTTGCCGACGCTATGGAAAAGGTTACCAACAACGGCGTTATCACGATCGAGGAGTCCAAGACCATGAAGACCGAGCTCGACCTGGTAGAGGGCATGCAGTTCGACAGAGGATTCCTGTCCGCTTACATGTGCACAGATATGGACAAGATGGTCGCAGAGCTTGACAGCCCCTATGTTCTGATCACAGACAAGAAGATTTCCAATATCCAGGAGATCCTTCCTCTTCTGGAGCAGATCGTACAGAACGGCGCCAAGCTGCTCATCATTGCCGATGATGTAGAGGGTGAAGCTCTTACAACTCTGGTACTGAACAGCCTGAGAGGTACATTCAAGGTTGTTGCTGTAAAGGCTCCCGGCTATGGCGACAGAAGAAAAGAGATGCTGCAGGATATCGCAATCCTCACAGGCGGCAAGGTAATCTCCTCCGAGCTGGGCTATGAGCTGAAAGATACAACTATGGATATGCTCGGATGCGCAAAGTCTGTTAAGGTTACAAAGGAAGACACCATCATCGTTGACGGCGCAGGCTCCGCAGATGCCATTAAGTCCAGGATCGCACAGATCAACACCCAGATCAAGGAGACAACCTCCGATTTCGACAGAGAGAAGCTTCAGGAAAGACTTGCCAAGCTGTCCGGCGGCGTAGGTGTTATCCGTGTCGGCGCTGCTACCGAGACCGAGATGAAGGAAAAGAAGCTTCGTATGGAAGATGCTCTGGCAGCTACAAAGGCAGCTGTAGAAGAAGGCATCATCCAGGGCGGCGGTTCTGCTTACATCCACGCATCCAAGAAGGTTGCCGAGCTTGCCGAGACTCTGGTCGGAGATGAGAAGACCGGTGCCAATGTTGTACTCAAGGCTCTGGAAGCTCCTCTTTACCACATTGTTGCAAATGCGGGCCTTGAGGGTGCCGTTATCGTTAATAAGGTACGTGAGAGCGAACCTGGAATCGGCTTTGATGCTCTGAATGAGAAGTATGTAAATATGGTTGAAGCGGGCATTATCGATCCTGCAAAGGTAACAAGAAGTGCTCTGCAGAATGCAACCAGCATTGCTTCCTCCTTCCTGACAACAGAATCTGCTGTTGCCGAGATCAAGAAGGATACTCCCGCACCGGCAGCAATGCCTCAGGGCGGAATGATGTAATAGACCCGGAACCCAGAACCGGTCACGGCCGGGGCAGGCGTCAAGCCTGCCCCGGTTATTTTTCTATATAAATCCATCTTAAAGTAATATTGCTGTAAAGACGGCTTTCCGGCGGCAATTCTTTAAGAAGCTTTTCTCTTTACCAGCACAATCTTTTCTGCTAAAATAAAAAGAAATATCATTATGAGACACAAACTATAGATATAAATTCCGCGGTGAAAGTGAGGAGCGAACATGAGTAAAATTATTGGTGAGGGCATTACATTTGACGACGTATTACTCGTCCCGGCTTATTCCGAGGTGATCCCGAATCAGGTTGATGTCAGCACAAGGCTGACAAACAGCATTAACTTAAACATCCCTCTGATGAGTGCCGGCATGGACACGGTTACAGAGCATAGAATGGCGATCGCCATGGCCAGACAGGGCGGCATCGGCATCATTCACAAGAACATGTCCATAGAGGCACAGGCGGATGAGGTAGATAAGGTAAAGCGTTCCGAGAATGGAGTCATTACCGATCCTTTTTATCTTTCTCCGGAGCACACTCTTGCGGATGCCAATAAACTGATGGCCAAGTTCCGCATCTCCGGTGTTCCCATTACAGAGGGTAAGAAGCTCGTGGGTATTCTCACAAACCGGGATCTGAAGTTCGAAAAGGACTACAGCAAGAAGATAAAGGAGTGCATGACTTCGGAAGGCCTCGTTACTGCCAGGGAAGGCGTTACACTCGAGGAGGCCAAGCAGATCCTGGGCAAAGCCAGAAAAGAGAAACTTCCTATCGTTGATGCTGATTTTAATCTCAAGGGACTCATCACGATCAAGGATATAGAGAAAGCGATCAAGTATCCGCTGGCCGCCAAGGACGCCCAGGGAAGACTGCTCTGCGGTGCCGGTGTAGGTGTTACAAAGGATATACTTGACCGTGTGGATGCCCTGGTTAAAGCCAAGGTTGATGTTATTGTTATTGATACAGCTCACGGACACTCTGCAAATGTTCTGAGAACCGTGCGCATGGTCAAGGATGCCTATCCTGACCTGCAGGTCATCGCCGGAAATGTTGCCACTTATGACGCGACAGAGGCACTGATCAAAGCCGGCGTTGACTGTGTAAAGGTCGGCATCGGACCCGGATCTATCTGTACGACCCGTGTTGTCGCGGGTATCGGTGTACCGCAGATCACAGCGGTCATGGATGCCTATCGGGCAGCCCGCAAGTACGATATTCCCATCATTGCCGACGGCGGTATAAAGTACTCCGGAGATGTCACGAAGGCGATCGCAGCCGGAGCCAATGTCTGCATGATGGGCAGCATGTTCGCAGGCTGCGATGAGGCGCCCGGAGATTTTGAACTTTTCCAGGGCAGAAAATATAAGGTTTACCGCGGTATGGGCTCCATAGCGGCTATGGAGAACGGAAGCAAGGACCGTTATTTCCAGGAAGGCGCCCAGAAGCTGGTTCCGGAAGGCGTTGAGGGCCGTGTTGCCTATAAAGGCTCCGTAGAAGATACCGTATTCCAGCTGATCGGCGGTCTGCGCGCAGGAATGGGTTACTGCGGCTGCAAGACCATAGAGGAGCTGAAGGAGAACGGGCAGTTCGTAAAGATTTCCGCCGCCTCCCTCAAAGAGAGCCATCCTCACGATATTCACATTACAAAAGAGGCACCGAATTACAGCATTGATGCCTGAAAAGGACCATAAAGACACAAAGGAAAATCTGCCCATTCCCGATGGGCGGATTTTCTGCTTTTAGAAAGAAGATGTAATATGGCATACGATTTCCGCAATATTCCGTCCGCCTACCGCCTGGTATTTCAGGAACATCTTGAAGATCAGGACGCACAGGCAGGACTTCTGATCCATAAAAAAACCGGCGCCAGAGTCGCGGTGGTTTCCAATTCCGATGAGAACAAGGTGTTCAATATCGGATTTCGGACACCTCCCGCGAAAGGCACCGGTATTGCCCATATCATGGAGCATTCCGTTCTCTGCGGATCTGAAAAGTACCCGGTCAAGGATCCTTTTGTAGAACTGCTCAAGGGATCTCTGAATACTTTCCTTAACGCAATGACATATCCTGATAAGACGGTCTACCCTCTGGCAAGCTGCAACACGGTGGATTTCTGTAATCTTATGGATATCTATCTTGACGCGGTATTCCATCCGGCCATTTATATCCATCCGGAGATATTCCGCCAGGAAGGCTGGCATTACGAGCTCAAAGACAAGAAGGGTCCGCTGCTTTACAACGGCGTTGTCTACAATGATATGAAAGGGAACTATTCTTCGCCGGAATCTGTTCTCGATGAAAGGATCATGGAAAGTCTGTATCCGGATACTCCCTACAGTGTGGATTCAGGCGGCGATCCGGATCTGATCCCGGAGCTGACTTATGAGGAATTTCTGGATTTTCACAAAAAGTATTATCATCCATCCAACAGCTATATTTATCTTTACGGCGATCTGGATGTTGAAGAACGTCTGACTTATATAGACGAGCAGTACCTGTCCAAATATGACCGCAGGGATATAGACTCTTCCATACCCCTGCAGAAGGCATTCACCGAGCCGGTTCAGATCGTAAGAGATTATCCGGTTGGAAGTGATGACAGTGAAGAGAATGCTTCCTATCTGGCACTGAACTGGGTGAGCGGCAGCAGCACGGATGCCCTTTACTGCACAGCTATGGATATACTGGAGTATATTCTTATGGAAGCCCCCGGAGCCCCGGTAAAGCAGGCTCTGCTTAAGGCAGGATTCGGGACCGATGTCTATGGAAGCTTTGAAAACGACCTGCAGCAGCCTTATTTCTCTATTGTTGTTAAAAATATGGATCCGCAGAAACTTCCCGAGGTTCAGGAGCTTGTAAGGAAGAAGCTGGAAGAGCTGGCAGATGGCGGTATAGACCGCCGCTCTCTGGAGGGAGCTCTGCGGACCTATGATTTCCGCGCGCGTGAGGCTGATTTCGGCCGTTTTCCCAAGGGCCTGATGTACGGCCTCAATATGATGGAGTCCTGGCTCTATGACGAGAGCAAACCTTTTGAATATATGAAGCAGCGTCAGATGCTGGGTACGCTTAAGGAAAAGCTGCAGGATGGTTATTTCGAGGAGCTGATCCGCCGCGCCCTGCTGGATAATCCGCATGCGTCTGCGGTTCTACTTAATCCCCGCCAGGGGCTTACGGCTGAGAGGGAGAATGCGCTGGCAGAGAAGATGCAGACCCTTCTCGATTCCCTCAGTGAAGATGAGAAGCAGCAGCTGGTCGAGGATACAGCGGCTTTGCAGGAATATCAGAGCCAGCCTTCTCCCAGAGAAGATCTGGACCGTATCCCCCTGCTGAAGATCAATGATATCCGCAGGGAGATCCTTCCGATCCGCAATCAGCAGATAAAGGGGGAGAACTGCAGGGCTCTTTTCCATGATTACAATACCCATGGGATCGCCTATGTGAATCTGCTTTTCAATGTCAGCCATATTCCGGCTGAAGATATTCCTTATCTGGGCATTCTCTCTGAAGTACTGGCTAATGTTGATACGGACGATTATTCCTACGCGGAGCTGACAGACGAGATAAACATGAATACCGGAGGGATCCATGCGTCGGTGACAGCTTATTCACGCGGGAATACACACGAATACATACCGGTATTTGCGCTCAGCGGCAAGGCGGTTTATGAGCGGCTCCCGCAGATGGCAGACCTGATGCGGCAGATCATCATGGATTCCCATTATGCAGATTCCGCACGCCTGAAGGATATACTCAATCAAAGCCGGTCACGGCAGCAGATGTCTCTGATCAGCAGCGGGCATGCCGCTGCCGCGGCAAGGGCAGCTTCTTATTACAGTGAATGTGCATGGTTCAAAGAGCTGACCGGAGGCATAGCCTATTATCAGTTCGTCAATGACCTGGTGGAGCATTTTGATGACCGCAAGCGTCTGCTGATATCCAAGCTGTCCGGACTTACGCACATGATATTCCGCCGGGAGTATCTGCTTGTAGATATTACAGCACAGGAAGAGGGCCTTGCGGACTGTCTGCCCCTGTTTGACAACATGGCGGCAGGGCTTTTTAAGGTTCCTATGACTGCCCAGGACCGCGAGGTCAGGAACGCGGGCCTGTGTCCTTTCCGCAATGAAGCCTTTGTGACGCCCGGAACTGTACTGTACGACGCGGCCTGCGGCAATTTTATAGATAAAGGATACAACTATCACGGCTCTCTGCAGGTCATGAAGAATATTCTTTCCACGGAATATCTTTGGAACAGCCTGCGGGTGAAGGGCGGTGCCTATGGCTGCATGTGCGGGTTCGCCCCTTCCGGGGAAGGATATTTTGTCACATACCGGGATCCGCATCTGGGGGAGACATTTGACATCTATAAGAGCGTGCCGGATTATTTCCGCAGTCTCCAGCTGGATGAGAAGGAACTGACAAAATATATCATCGGCGCCGTTGGTCTGGCAGATACACCGCTTACGCCATATATGAGCGGCATGCGCTCTCTGGCAGCCTGCTTAAGCGGACGCAGTCCGGAGAATATCCAGGAGAACAGGGACCAGATGCTGCGAACCAGCCTGGAAGACCTGCACAGACTGGCAGATACCATTGCGCCGGTTTCCGGTTCGGATTATATCTGCGTTATCGGCAATGAGGCAAAGATCATGGAGGACAGCCGCCGTTTCAGTGCCATAGAGACACTGGCCGGAGAGCTTAAGGTGTGAGACAGAGCATATGAGTGAAGATAAGAAATATAAATCGGGATTTGTGACGCTGATCGGCAGACCGAATGTCGGAAAATCGACACTGATGAATCATCTCATCGGCCAGAAGATTGCTATAACTTCCCGGAAGCCGCAGACGACCAGAAACCGCATCCGCACGGTTTACACCAGCAGCCAGGGGCAGATCGTATTTGTGGATACACCCGGTATCCACCAGGCGAAAAACAAGCTGGGCAGGTATATGGTTGACAGCGCAGAAGGGACCATATCCGAGGTGGATGTGATCCTGTGGCTGGTAGAACCGGGGACATTTATCGGCGCCGGCGAGCAGCATATCGCGCAGGAGCTGAGGAATGTAAAGACGCCGGTCATCCTGGTGATCAATAAGATAGATACGGCACCCAGGGAAAAAGTCCTCGAGAGCATAGAGGCTTACAGGAAGGTCTGCACCTTTGCGGAGATAGTCCCCTGCAGTGCGCTTAAGGGAGACAATCAGGACGAGCTGATCCGCTGTATCATGAAGTATCTTCCCTATGGGCCGCAGTATTTTGATGAGGATACCATAACAGACCAGCCTATGCGGCAGATCGCCGCGGAGATCATCCGGGAGAAGGCTCTGCGCTGTCTTTCCGAGGAGGTGCCTCACGGCATTGCTGTTACCATCGAGAAGATGAAGGAAAGAAAGAGCGGCGGCATCATAGATGTAGAGGCGGAAATCATCTGCGAAAGAGATTCCCACAAGGGAATCATCATCGGTAAGAACGGGAGCATGCTTAAAAAGATCGCTTCCCAGGCCAGGGTTGATATGGAACAGCTTTTAGACAGCAAGGTCAATCTCAAAGTCTGGGTTAAGGTCCGCAAAGACTGGCGGGATAATGATCTGATGATGAAGAATTTCGGATACGATAAGAAAGACGTCTGAAGCTATGGAACCGGTCAAAGTCACAGGTATGGTGCTCAGCGTGATGCCGGTTGGGGAGAATGACCGCAGACTGGTCCTGTTGACCGCAGAGCGGGGAAAGATCCATGGATTTGCCCGTGGTGCGCGCAGACCCAGGAGCAGCCTGACAGCGGCGGCGCAGCCCTTTGTCTACGGTGAGTTCATGGTTTATGAGGGCAGAAATGCCTACACATTTGCCAGTGCCAGAGTTCTGGAATATTTTGACAGCCTGCGCGGCGATGTAGAGGCGGTCTGCTGCGGAAGCTATTTTCTCGAGCTGGCAGATTATTTTGCCAGGGAGAATGAAGAAGACAGCCTGATGCTGCGGCTGCTTCTGGCAGCGGTAAAAGCTTTGTGCCGCGGTGCGGTGCCTAAGCGGATCATCCGCGCAGCCTTTGAGATCAAGATGCTGCAGGTTAACGGCATCGCACCGGAGAGCTTTGCCTGCGCAGTTTGTGGCAGCAGGGAGAACCTGACTGTTTTCAGCGCCTCGCACCATGGCATGCTCTGCAGGGAACATGCGCCGCAGGCCGGGCTTTCCGGGGTTGCATTTGAGGGAGCGGCAGTTTATACTTTTCAGTATGTACTGTCACACCCGCCGGAACAGATCTTCAGCTTCAATCTGACAGACAGGGTATACCGGCAGGTCAGCAGCGCGCTGGACCATTATTTCCATCAGGTTATCGACCGGCATTTTAAGTCGCTTGAGATGCTTGAGGCCATGTATGGTCAATAATATAAAAAAGATAAATATCAGGAGAGGAATCAGCACAATGGATAAGTCAATGGACAAGATTGTTGCACTTGCAAAGAACAGGGGATTTGTATATCCCGGTTCAGAGATCTACGGGGGCCTGGCCAACACCTGGGACTACGGTAATCTGGGCGTCGAGTTAAAGAATAATGTAAAAAAAGCATGGTGGAAGAAGTTCATCCAGGAGAATCCCTATAACGTGGGTGTTGACTGCGCTATTCTTATGAACCCGCAGACATGGATCGCATCCGGCCATCTGGGAAGCTTCTCTGATCCTCTGATGGATTGCCGTGAATGCCACGAGCGTTTCCGGGCGGATAAACTGATAGAGGATTATGCCTCTGCCAACGGCATAGATATCGGCGGCAGCGCT
The DNA here is from genome assembly GCA_900317095.1 of uncultured Eubacteriales bacterium. Lineage (GTDB taxonomy): Bacteria > Bacillota > Clostridia > Lachnospirales > Lachnospiraceae > UBA2912. The sequence continues at coordinate 15,481 of ONFL01000111.1, forward strand.
GACGGCTGGACCAATGAGCAGATGGTTCAGTTTATAGATGAGCATAACATTCCCTGCCCTTCCTGCGGCAAGCACAATTTTACCGGTATCCGTCAGTTCAACCTGATGTTCAAGACATTCCAGGGTGTTACCGAGGATGCCAAGAATGTTGTATATCTGCGGCCGGAGACAGCCCAGGGTATTTTTGTCAATTTCAAGAAC
>ONFL01000078.1 GCA_900317095.1 uncultured Eubacteriales bacterium
GCCCAGTGGGCAAAGGATATCGTAGCCGCTTATCATTCACAGCAGCTGAAGGATTACATGGATTCCACAAATAACGAAAACGGACTCTGGTACATTCCTGAAGAGCTCTTTGCGGGTCTTAAATAATCTGCAGAACTTACATGTCCGCCAGCCGGCCTGCCGGCTGGCATTTTTTCAACAGGAGCATATGATATGAATATCAAAGAAGAGGCACAGGCTTTAGAACCGGAACTGATCCGGCTGCGCCGCTATTTCCACCAGCACGCCGAGCAGTCCTGGCAGGAATTCAATACTCAGAAAAAAATAGAGGAATACCTGGACGGCCTCGGTATCCCCTATGAAGAACCCTATAAAACCGCTGTCATCGCCACCATCCGCGGCAAGAACTCCTCAGACCGCCTGATCGGCATCCGCGCTGACATAGATGCCCTGCCCATACAGGAAAAGACGGCTTGCTCATTCAAGTCCGAAAATGACGGGACCATGCACGCCTGCGGCCACGACACCCACATTTCCATCCTGCTGGCAGCGGCAAAGCTGCTCAGCGAACACAAAGATGAGCTGAAAGTCAGTGTGCGGCTGATATTCCAGCCGGCAGAAGAATTCATAGAAGATTCCGGCGCCTATCATCTGAAAACGGTCCCGGCTGTCCTGGAATGCGAACGCCTGATCGGCCTGCATATATTCAGTTCTGTCCCGGCCGGCTGCGCAAGTCTGCAGGACGGCCCCATCATGGCCAGCGCGGATACCTTCGATATTTACATAAAGGGCATAGGCGCCCACGGCGGCCATCCTGAAAACGCCATCGACCCTATCCAGGCCGGCGTGGAGATCGTCCAGTCCATAAACCGCATCGTGGCCAGGGAATTCAATCCCCTGACCCCCAATGTGATCAGCATTACGCAGTTCGTTTCCGGAACCACATCCAATGTCATACCGGAAACCGCCCATCTGGCAGGCACTACCCGTTCCGCTGATCCCGCGGTCCGCGATGCCTTTGAAGCGACCCTGCAGCGGGTCTGCGATGCCATCGCCCTGGATACAAAGACAGAGATCAGCCTCTCCTACCACTGGGGCTGTGCGGTAACCATCAACGATCACGAACCGGCCGAGACCGGCCGCCGGGCCGCGAAAAAGGTTTTCGGTGAAGATAAACTGCTGCATCTCCCCTTCTCGACCGGCGGCGAAGACTTTTCCAAGTACACGAACCCCAAGGCCTATCTGGTCCTCGGCGGCGGCCTGGCTGACCCGGCCCACCAGTGGCCCCAGCACAGTCCTTATTATGAGATAGACGAATCCGTACTCAAGCTTGGCGTAGAATATTTCTGCCAGTATATTGAGGAATGGACCCAGGAACTCGGGCTTTGATAAAAAGAGAGGTCCCTCAAGTCAGCTGAGTCTGACTTGAGGGACCTCTCTTTCTGGCATTTATGCCGCTTCGCGCACTGATTAAGAAACGCTTATAACCGTATACTTCTGCGTCCGGGATCTTTCCCGCATGGCGGGCAGAAACCCAAGTTTTTGATACTGTCTTCGTTTATTGATCATTCGACTCCCTCACTTCCGCAGCAATAAACCTTAACGGATAAGTAATAACAGATAACGAACAACCTTAACCGAATATCTTCAACACTCACTTTGCTTCATGCAATGTAAAAGACAGTATCCGGAAAATATTTTATATCCTTTCGAGACCGCTTAGTCCTCGATCTCGAAAGTTCTGGTCTGGTTAGCCAGGTCCAGTGCAATCTGGATCTGATTGATCTGATCTGAGATCGCCTGATAGTCACGTTTTGCCTCTTCAATATCATAGTTGGCGTACATGTACTCTACAGCCTGCCTGCCGCGCATATAAGTCTGGCCGACACGTGTTGCCGGGAGCATTTTCCTCATGGTATCCAGGCGGTGCTTTTCACCATTGAGCTGCGCCATGCGGACAAGGGCCTGATCAATGGTAATGCCGAGGCCGTCAAGAACAGTAGTCGTGTTGAAGACGTTGACGGCATGCTTTATTGCGCTGACTTTGCTGTCAATCTCATTCACACCTCTTCTGATGTCCTCATAATGATATTCCGGAGCTTCCTTTTCCTCGCCTTCCGCACGGATATAGGTCCTGGACTCTTCTTCCAGAGACAGAAGATAGTTCTTGTCCTCTTCCAGGGACCTGAGCATCTTATTGGCAATAGCGGATGTTACTTTTTTCATATGTTATTTCCTCCAAAATACGGAATGTAAAAGATGACTTTGTTAAGGAACCGGAGCCGCGCTCTCTTTGCTTAAGCGGTGCTCCCCTGTAATGATGTTATAACATCCGGGCAGCCGCCCTGCCGGATTCAATCCGTAAAAAAAGTTGGGGGCCTGTCTCAGCCACCAATTAATTTCGAAAAATACTTCAACCCACAGGTTGAATTATTTTTCGAAATATGTTACCATGTCTACAGACCATTCAAAGGTCAAAGAAAGGAGAATATACCCATGTTAACCAGTATTGGAAAATTCTTACGTAAGCTAAGAATTGATAATGATGAAATATTGAAGAATATGGCTGATAAACTTCAAGTCACTGTCTCTTTCCTTTCTGCTGTAGAGAATGGGAAGAAGCGAATGCCATCGAATTGGAACAATCGGATTTGCGAAATTTACAATCTTACGGACGAACAGAAAAGAGATTTTACCACTGCTATTGCAGAAACAGAAAATTCTATCGAGATGAACTTTGCTGGTCAAAGCTTACAAAGCCGCGAACTTGCTGTTTCCTTTGCACGAAAATTTTCAGATATCAATGATGATCAGGTTGAAGCCATCAGAAAAATACTCTCAGGGGGTAAAGGTAAATAATTAATTGCTACAAAGCCAATCCGCTTTCCAGGAATGACATACGAAAATTCATTCGACATCTCAAGGAAAAAGTAGGATTAGAAAATGAATTCTATTTTCCAATTTTATCTTTTACAGAGAACATTCTTCCGATTCTTATTCCCGATTTTCAGTTTGAAGTGATACCAACAGCTGAAATGGGATCTAAACACGGAGAAACATACCCAACAAAAAATCTGATACGAATCCGTGAAGATATATATCTCCGTGCAGCTGCCGGCGAAGGACGGGATCGTCTTACGATAGCACATGAAGTGGGGCACCTGTTCATGCATGAAGATGATTGTATTGCTTTCTATCGCTTAGCTCCTACAGAAAAGCTAAAACCTTTTGAGGATCCAGAATGGCAGGCTAACGCATTTGGCGGTGAACTTCTTGCTTCATCTTATCTGATTAAGGGGATGAGCGCCCTTGAAGTCTCCAAAAAATGTGGTGTTTCCATATCCGCAGCTGAAATTCAGCTTCGTTCTCTTCGATAAGCTAAGGAGGTGGTGCCTTATGAATGTAAAAATTAAAACGTGCTGAAAAGCTGTTACCAGCAGCTTTTCAACACATTTCATTCCTCAGATATGCTTTCACATAACCAAGTTTAACCGCTTAAACGTTAGCATATCTGAGTCTTATCGTCAATTGACGATGTGCACAAATCCACGGGTGTACTATACCCATTTTATCCTCAGGCTGAGGGGGAAAGGACTTAGATATGAGTGTCATTAATTCGCAGCGTAAGAGCTGTAAAGATGTTTTTAATGCCTTCCTTGTGGCATTCGCTTACTATGAAGGAACCTTTGAATTTCCAATCATCCAGCCAACGTATTGGATCCCTAACAAACTGATCTCATTTTCAAAGGCAATTTCCTGTAACGACTATAATCAATGGGTACATTTCTTTGAAGATGATTACTTATTTGAGAGAATTTGGAGAAATCCAAACCGGTACTTGGAAATACTGCATAGATACAATGGGGTAATCCTACCAGACTTCAGTCTTTTTCGAGATATGCCATATGTAATGCAATTATGGAATATTTATCGAAGCCGAGCCATTGGTCATTGGTTACAATCAAACGGCATTAATGTCATTGTAAACATACGTTATGCCGATAAACGTACTTACTATTGCTGCTGCGACGGGGTATCGAAACATAGCGTAATCGCAATCGGAACACATGGGACAATAAAAAGCAAAGAAGACCGCAAGTTTTTCTGCGAGGGCTTAGACATAATCGCAAAAAGACTACAACCCTCCGCTATCGTCGTATACGGTACTGCTCCAGATTCAATTTTTTCCAAATATAGAAAAGCCGGAATTCAAATCGTTCAGTTTAACAGTGAATTTTCCATTTCTCACAAGGAGATAATCTGATGGGCGCAGGAGTTCACGGTGGCTTTGGTTACACAAAAGGTTCTCAGACCAAACGGCGAATATTCACTCTTGTTCAATTTGAAGGAACAGTAAAAGTAAATGGCATTGACCGCGATGTAAGCCGACGAGTATATCAACGCAATGATATTGATTTCAACCACATTGACAGAGATACCGGACAAACAAATCTTCAGCGTATGCTTAAAGGATATGCACCTTATGGGCGCGATGGAAAACCATTGGAATTACATCACACTCTCCAGAAAGAAGTTGGATCTGTGGTTGAAATTCACGAAACAACTCATCAGGAATACAAGCGCATTCTACATGGACTACGTGGTGCTGGCGAAAGTTTTAGAAATGACAAAGTACTTGACAGTCAGTATCGAAATTTTAAACGTGCATACTGGAAATGGCGTGCACAACAGTATTTGAAAGGAGAAAAGCAATGAACAACCTGATTATTGAAACAATAAACAAATATGAGCAGCCCGGTGATTTTACGCACTTTGCTGTGACTGATAAAATGATTAAATCCGCCGAGGATGCTCTCAGTGTAAAACTGCCAGAACAATATATTATCTTCTTAAAAATGTATGGTCACGGAGGTATCGGCGGTATTGAAGTTATGGGATTCGGATTGACTGGCCGAATGATTTTCGTTGATACTACACTGGATTATCGAAATGAAGAATTACCGGGTAATCTTGTAGTAATCGAGAATGTTGATGAGTGGTTGACTTGTATTGATTGTAATACCGAAAAAATTGTATCATGGGATTTTAGCGGTTATATCAAAGAAGATTACCCTTGCTTTGATGATTATCTTCTTGATCAGATGAAAATCGCTATCGAAAACATGTAAAGAGTTCTCCATTTTTGCAAGAATCCGGGTACCACACACCACACCTGTCTCAGCCCTCAAAAAAGGGTATGCCGGAAAGTCCGCAGATGGACTTTCCGGCATCCCTTTTATATATCATGCAAAGCGCTTCAGATATCTCACGTCGCACGAGTCATGCCCGGTCTGGGTTAAGGCATCCTTCACTCTTGTAAATCCGTATTTTTCATAAAAGATCTGGGCGCCCTTCATGGATTCCAGCGTTTCCAGATAGCAGGCCTTATAGTGTTTCCGCGCAAAGGAGAGTGCAAGGTCCATCAGCTGATGGGAACCCCCTGTCCCTCTTGCCGCAGGAATGCAGTACATCTTCTGCAGCTCACAGATGTCAGCGAGATCTGCCAGCCTGCCGATGCCGGCGCCGCCGACTACGGATCCCTCTTCATCCACTGCCACCCAGTAGGCGGTTCCTTCTTCCTGATATATTTCAGAAAAGCGGCCCAGATCAGGGTCCTGCCAGGCCGTTCCCGGATGATTTCCCCCGAATTCTATCAGGCAGGAGCGGATGATATGTTCTATGCGGGCATCATCCGCCTTTGTGACCGGTCTGATCTCGTAACTCATTTTGAAAGCTCCCGGCCCATCAGGATGACTTCATGTTCCAGTTTAAATCCGTACTTCTCATAGAATGCCGGCAGGATCCCCTCTCCGGCCGTGATCAGGTGAAGGCCGACTATCCCCTGCTTTTTAAGGTCTTCTATGCACTGCTCGACAAGCAGGGAGCCAATCCCTCTCTTTTGAAATACCGGATCCACAGCCAGATCATTTATCTCAAATGTACGGCCATAATGAAAAAGCATGCTTGTCCCCAGAATAAAACCGGCTGTCTTCCCATCGGACGCGTACTCCAGCCCATAGGCCTGCGGGGATTCCATCAGTTCCTTTACATGGATCCTGGCGTCAGATACTTTCCAGGTATCATTCCAGGGCTCCCCTGAAAAAGCCTCAGCGTAGATCCGGGCGTATCTGTCCAGATGATCCATGGTCAGCGGTACTATTTTTTCGTTATCCTTCATGCTGCTCCTCCTTATAATCCCTTTCAGGTTGATTGTATCACACACGCCGGACAGTTTACTACATCCAACCGGGGGTATAGCGTATATGACAGAAATAACACCGCGGCACACCAGATTATCATCTGCCCGGTTGTAATAACTGGTGAAAACAGATATTATAAGAACAAGCTGAAGATCATGAAGATCAAAACCAGGCAGCTGCAAAAATCAAAGGAATGCTATGAAAGACTGCGATTCTACAAGAAATGAAGATATAAACATTCTCCTGTCCTGTGATGGGAATTATCTCCTGAGGGCAAGAACTATGCTGTTCTCCCTTTGGATGAACGAGACAGCATGCGGCACAAAGCCCGCTGCATGCCGGGTGTATCTGATCCACAGCGGTATTGATAAAGACATGCTTGATAATTTCAAAGCAGACCTGGCCAGGATGAATATGACTTTTTCCGACATTAAGATAGATGAGAACACCTTTGGAAATGCTCCGATAACAGACCGCTATCCGCAGGAGATGTATTACCGTCTTCTGGCAGGGATCATACTGCCCCGGGATCTGCACCGCGTCCTGTATCTGGATCCGGATATCCTGGTGATCAATCCGGTCCGCAAACTCTGGCAGACAGATCTTGAGGGACATCTTTTTGCAGCAGCAGCGCATGAAGAAAAGACTTCTCTCACGGATGATTTCAACAACATCCGGCTTGGCACAGAAGGTATCTATTATAATTCCGGCGTCCTCCTGATGGATCTGGATGCCTGCCGGGAACGCATAAATCCTGATGAAATATTCACATTCATCAGACGCCATCGTCTGGGCATGCTGCTGCCTGACCAGGATGTCCTGAATGCCCTGTATGAAAAGGATATACTTCAGATCCCGGACATCATCTGGAACTATGACGCCCGGCATTACCTTACATATAAGATGAATACCGACAGCACCGCAAATGTAGAGTGGATAATATCAAATACCTCTATTCTGCATTTCTGCGGCAGAGCAAAGCCTTGGAAGGAACACTATCCATATCGCTTCGGCGCACTGTATAAGCATTACAGTCATCTGGAAAAACGGTTTTTTGAAGGCCAATAATTATCCTTCTTACTTCAGCGCTGCTCCTCTTTAATCTGTCATCATCTGATCGTATTTTGATAAAATTGATATTTCCCCTTGCCATGGCCCTTTACCTGACAGATTAAGCCCATTTCCAGCATTTTTCGAATCAAAGCCGATGCCGGCGATGCGGTGATGTGTATCGTCCTCATCACTTCCGTTCTTCCAAAGAACATTTCCGAGCCAAATTCTTTAAATAATTTTTGTATATGTTGTTTGGTCTTCTCAGTTACTGATTCCGGAATCTCAATGTCCTGTTTTTCATCCCCTATGTCCTGTTTCCTGTTTCTAATGTCTTGTTTTTCATCCCCTATATTCTGTTTTTCTGATTTCCACATGATATGCAGAAATCTATTTTTCAGCTCGTTTGTTTCTCCAAGAAGCAGATTGCGGAGAAACAATTCCAGATATTCTGTTGTTTCATGAATACCATGCTGCAGGTCATTATAATTCGCCCTCACCATCGCGTTTCTGAAATACCAGGCATTTTCAGCAAAAATATCATTCGTAACATCAAAGCCAAGCGTTCTCAGATACTTGATAAAGAAAACAGCAGTAGTCCTTGTATTGCCCTCGCCAAAAATGTGAATCTGCCAGAGCCTTGAAACAAAAAAAGCCAGATGGTGAATGATTTCATCCATTGAAAGATTTTTATAGCTGAATTTTCTTTCCTCTGAAAAATCGTACTCAAGTGTGGCCTGGGAGTTCTGATGCACTTCCGTAAATCACAGTTTGACCGTCAAGTATCCATTCTTTCTTTGTAATATTATAGTCACGTATCTTTCCTGCATATCGATAGATACCGGTGAAGAGCTTCCGATGTATAGAAATATACTCGTTGGGCGTAAAACTGAAGGATCTTTCCTTAAATCATCTGTCATCTGTGATTCCTCTCACTCTGCATCTATGCAGGAGTTAACGTCGATGGTCATATACTCTTTTGCCGGGTTAAGAGAACCGCGCTTTCTACATGCACACTGTGAGGGAACATGTCGCAGCAGCGGACTTTATCCACCCTATATCCTTTCCCTGTTAAAACGGCCAGATCCCGGGCCAGGGTGGCCGGGTCACAGGAAACATAAACGATCTTGCGGGGGCTGAGAAAGCCCAGAAATTCCAGCAGGGAGGCGTCGCAGCCCTTGCGGGGCGGGTCGACGACCACGATATCGGCGCGGATGTCCTTTTCCTGACAGAGGCGGGGCGTCAGCTCCTCAGCCTTCCCGCAGTAAAAGTGCACATTCTCCAGGCCGTTGTCCTGTGCGTTCAGCCGGGCGTCCTCTATGGCGGCCGGCACGATCTCTATGCCGTATACCTGGCTGGCTGCCCTGGCCAGAAAGAGGGAAATGGTCCCTATGCCGCAGTAGAGGTCAAAAACGACTTCATCCTCCTGCGGGTCCGCGAATTCCAGCGCGGTCCGGTAAAGCTTCTCGGTCTGCAGCGGATTCACCTGATAGAAGGAAAGCGGGGAAATGCGATAGCTGACGTCTCCGATGCGGTCGGTGATATAGCCCTGTCCCCACAGAACCCGGAAACTGCTGCCGAGGATGACATTTGTCCGCTCCTGATTGGGCGACAGGCAGATCCCGGTCATACCCTCTACCTTTGTCAGTTCCCCGATCAGCTCCTCCTGGCGGGGAATCTTCTTTCCGTTGACCACCAGACAGACCATGATCTGACCTGTGGCGGCGCCGGTGCGGGTCAGAATATGCCGGATCAGGCCTCTGGCGGTCTTCTCGTCGTATATGCTGATCCCGAAGCTGTCTATCCAGCGCCGGCAGATCTCCATGGCCTGTATGCTCCTGGGATCCTGCAGCAGGCAGTCCCCGCAGGAGATGATATTGTGGGAGTGCAGGGCATAAAAGCCTGCGGCTGCCTTTCCGTCACGGCCTCTGCCGACCGGATACTGGGCTTTGTTGCGAAAACGCCAGGGTCTGTCCATGCCAAGGATCGGCAGCATCTGATAGTCCCTGATCCCGCCGATACGCTCCAGCAGGTCACTGACTCTCTTCTGCTTCCAGGCCAGCTGGGCCGGATAGGACATCTGCTGGATCTGACAGCCCCCGCAGCTCCTGGCAGCCGGGCAGGGCGGGTCGACACGGTTCGGAGAAGGCTTTACGATCTCCATCAGCCGTCCGTAGCCGTAGCGTTTTTTAGTCTTTATTACCTTGACCTTTGCCAGGTCCCCGACCAGGGCATCCTTTATGAAAAGAGTATAGCCGTCTACCTTGCCTATGCCGGATCCGTCATCTGTCATATCCGTGATCTCGACCGTATAAAGATCGTTCTTCTTAATCTCCATGAAGTATTACTTTCCGTTCTTGGCCGGATCCTGCTTTGAAGTCCGGCGGACATTAGTCTCCAGAAAACGGTTGTAGCCGATCCACTCCAGATTGTTGGGGGACTTGTCTATCAGCTCTGTCATGGTCTCTATCCGGGCATCGGTCAGATCTGCCAGATGCAGGGCCATAGCCTCTATCAGAGCCGGCTTCTTGGGCGAGCCGTACTCCATTTCCCCATGATGGGAAATGATGCAGTGTTCCAGCTCTCTTGCCAGCACGGGCGGAAAGCCTTCTATCCGTTTGGCCGCGTCTCTCACCATCATGACGCCGGTCACGATGTGGCCCAGCAGCTGCCCGCTGTCAGTGTAGTCATTTGCCGGGAAGGGAGAAAGCTCGTAGACCTTGCCGATGTCGTGGCAGAGGGCTGCCGTGATCAGCAGGTCGCGGTTTATCAGCGGATACTGGGAGGCGTAATAATCGCAGAGCTGCGCTACGGACAGGGTGTGCTGAAGCAGGCCGCCGACGAAGCCGTGATGGACGGTCTTGGCCGCGGAGCCGGCCCGGAAGGCTTTGACAAATTCCTTCCTTGTTACGAAAAAGCTCTCCAGCAGGGCATGCAGATGAGGTTCCTGAACGCTCTCCACCAGATTCAGCAGTTTCGCGTACATCTGGTCGTTGTTGTAGGGACTGCAGGGCAGATATTCTGCCGGGTCGTATTCGCCTTCCTGGGCCACACGGACCTTCCGTATGTTCAGCTGGTTATTGTTCTGGAAAATGCTGACCTGGCCGTCCACCCGGATATACTGCAGGGCTTCAAAATACTGGATGCCCGGGTTCAGGTCCCAGATCTTGCCGTCTATGGTTCCCGTCTTATCCTGCAGGACCAGGGAGTAATAGGTCTTGCCGGCTTTTGTCTTCATGGTCTGTCTCGATTTGCACAGATAGATCTCGCTGATGATCTCGCCTTCTCGCAGATCTTTTATATATCTCATGTATGAATTCTCCTTATTAACTGTATCTGATTCCGGCAGTCCGCCCCTTTTTGCGTCTGCCGCCTCTCATTATACCATAACTTTTATTGTCATGGCGGCGCGGCCTTGATTTCTTTACCGGCATCCCCTCCGTTGACAAGAAAATTTTTATGCTTTAGTATACAATAAGCCGGGTGTGCCGCAGGGCGCCCCTTTATGGAGGTATATCAATGTTAGAGAGAACCATGCATATTCTCGAATACGACAAGATCATACATATGCTGGCCGGCTATGCCGGATCCCCTAAGGGAAGGCAGCTGTGCCTTGAGCTGGAGCCGGACACAGAGCTTTCGAAGATAAAGGCCGCCCAGCGGGAGACCACGGATGCCTTAAACCGCATCTATAAAAAGGGAAGTGTCTCTTTTTCCGGCATCCGCGACCTGTCCGGAAGCCTGCTGCGCCTGAAAGTCGGCGCTTCCATCGGCATTTCCGAGCTGCTGGATCTGGCCTGCACCCTGGAGACCGCCCTGCGGGTCAAGACCTGGGGCCGGCGTGACCCCGATGAAGAGGACCGGGACTGCCTGGATACCCTCTTTGACCTCATAGAGCCTCTCTCCAATCTGGCCCGGGAGATCCGCCGCTGCATCCTCGATGAGGAGAATATTGCCGACGATGCCAGTCCGGCTCTTAAGGCGGTGCGCCGCCAGATCCGGCTGACGAATGACAAGATCCACTCCCAGCTGACCTCCATGGTTAATTCACAGGCCATGAGCACCCGCCTGCAGGACAACCTGATCACCATGCGCAACGGCCGCTACTGCCTGCCGGTCAAGGCGGAATTCCGGTCCCAGGTCCCCGGTATGGTCCACGACCAGTCCGCCTCCGGCTCTACGGTCTTCATTGAGCCCATGGCAGTTGTTAAGCTCAACAATGACCTGCGTGAGCTGGCGGCACAGGAAAAACAGGAGATAGAGAAGATACTGGAGGATCTGAGCGGCATGGCTGCCGAGAACCAGGCCTTCATCCAGCAGGATATTGCCGTTCTGAGCCGGCTGGATTTCATATTTGCCCGGGCTTCCTTTTCAAAAAGCTACAGCGGAACAGAACCCGTTTTCAATGAAAATGGACTGATCAGCCTGAAAAAGGCCCGTCACCCCCTTCTGGATAAGAAGAAAGTTGTTCCCATAGATGTGGTGATCGGAACAGATTACCGGATGCTGATCGTGACCGGCCCCAACACCGGCGGCAAGACTGTTTCCCTGAAGACGGTCGGCCTGCTGACGCTCATGGGCCAGGCAGGCCTGCACATTCCGGCTTTCGAGCACTCTCAGCTGTCAGTCTTTGACGGCGTCTACGCGGATATAGGCGATGAACAGAGCATAGAGCAGAGCCTGAGTACATTTTCTGCCCACATGACGAACATCGTCAGCATCCTGCAGCAGGCAGATGACCGCTCCCTGGTCCTTTTCGATGAGCTCTGCGCGGGAACAGACCCGGCCGAAGGAGCCGCGCTGGCCATGTCCATCCTCCGCCATCTGCTGGACCGGGGCGTGACAGCCATGGCCACCACCCACTACAGCGAGCTGAAGGTATTTGCCATGAGCACGCCGGGCGTCTGCAACGCCAGCTGCGAATTTGACATAAAGACCCTCTCCCCCACATACCGGCTGCTGATCGGCATACCCGGCAAGAGCAACGCCTTTGCTATTTCCGGAAAGCTGGGACTGCCTGAGGATATCATTGAGCAGGCCCGCCAGAGTATAGATGAGAACCAGCAGAATTTTGAAAATCTTCTTGCCGACCTGGAGCAGAACCGGATCACCATTGAGAAGGAGCAGGAGAAGATCGCCGCCTACAAGGAGCAGATCACAGGCCTGCGGCAAAAGCTGGAGGAAAAGCAGTTCAACATAGACCAGCAGAAGAAGAAGATCCTCGATGATGCCCGGCAGAAGGCCCAGAATATCCTGCAGGACGCCAAGGATTACGCCGACCACACCATCCGCACCATGAACAAGCTGGCTGCCGGCGGCGGGGTCAACATGAAGGAAATGGAACAGGTGCGCGCCAGGACCCGTAAAAAGCTGGACCAGGCCGGCGGCCGCAAGGTCCAGACCCGCGTCAATAAGAAATACGGTCCCGGCGACTTTAAGCCAGGGGAGGGCGTTCATGTCATCAGCCTCAACGTAAACGGCATCATCGTCGGCAAGCCCAACGGCAAGGGAGAACTCACGGTCCAGATGGGCATACTCAAATCCCGCATCCCTTACAGCGATCTGGAACCCCTGGGCGAACCGGCAGCGGCCGAGACAAAGACCGAAAGGTCTTCCTCCACCGGGGCCGGCAGCATAGGCATGAACAAGACCCTGTCTGTCTCCACCTCCCTGAACGTGATAGGCAAGACCAGTGACGAGGCCGTCAGCATGATGGACAAATACCTGGATGACGCCTATCTCGCCCATCTGCATACTGTCACCATCATCCACGGCCGCGGCACCGGTGCCCTCAAGAAGGCCGTCGCCAGACGGCTGGGCCAGATCAGCTACGTAAAGAGCTTCCGCCCCGGCAATTACGACGAGGGCGGCATCGGGACCACGATCGTGGAGCTTAAATAGATCCTTAAAAGAAAAACAGCCGGGAAAGGGCTCTTCTTTCCCGGCTGTTTTCAGCGCTGCAGGATCTTCTGCGCCATTTTCTTTCCCGTAGGGGTCGCCGCTATGCCTCCCCTGGCGGTCTCCTTGAGGTCGGGATGCATCTGCATGCCGACATTTTTCATGGCCAGGACCACTTCGTCAAAGGGGATCAGGCTGGCTATGCCTGCCAGCACCATGTCGCAGGATAAGACCGCGTTGACAGCGCCGATGGCATTGCGCTTCACACAGGGGCACTCTACCAGGCCTGCCACCGGGTCACAGATCTGGCCCATGACGTTTTCCAGGCAGATGGCCGCCGCGTCCAGAGCCTGGGCCGGACCGGCGCCGGAAAGCTGGGCCAGGGCCGCCGCCGCCATGGCGGACGCGGTTCCGGTCTCAGCCTGACAGCCGCCCGATGCCCCGGCTATGCTGGAATTCTCGGCTATGATCTTTCCGACAGCGCCTGCCGTCAGCAGGCCTTCTATCATCTCTTCATCAGAAAAGCCCCTGTACTGTCCATAGACAAGCAGAACTGCCGGCAGGATGCCGCTGGCTCCTGCCGTAGGGGCCGCCACAACGATGCCCATGGAGGCATTTACCTCCACGACCGCCATGGCTGCTGCCGCCGTACGGGCCAGGGGCTCACCCATATAGCTGCCGGCGGCATGGGCCTCCAGCTTCAGGGCGTCGCCGCCCACAAATGTTCCCCGCACCGGATGATCCCGGTCCAGCCCGGCCCGGACGGATTCTTTCATGGTCTGCAGGTGGCCGGCCAGTTCTCCCAGGATCTCCTGCCGGGGCCGCTCGCTTGTCTCCTGCTCGCTAAGCAGCATGACCTGACTGATGGGCATATGATACTTTCCGCAAAGATCCAGGAGCTGGCTGCCATGGTCAAAAGAATACTTCAAAACGGTACACCTCCTGTATGCCCGGCCCTATAGCCCGGATCTCCTCCAGTACGCGGTCGTTCGGCTGTTCGTCTGTCTCTATCACCATGCAGGCTGTCTGCCTTTTTGAGCTGCGGAAGACCCTCATGAAGGCAATGTTTATGCCGGCCCGGGCAAAAACCGATGTAACCTTTGTGATCATGCCGGGCAGGTCCTGGTGAAATATGAGAGTCGTCGGATATTCGCAGGCGAAAGAAACTTCCATGCCGTTGATCTGCTGCACCTCTATGCTGCCGCCGCCCACGGATGCCCCCACCATGTCTATGCGGCGGCCGCCGGCTGTCTCCATTTCTATGCGGGCAGTATTGGGATGGGCTGCCTCCTCGTCTGACCAGACGACCTCGAATTGCTTTCCTTCCCGTGCTGCTATCTCCAGGGAGTCCCGCAGCCGGCGGTCATCGGGTTTCATGCCCAAAAGTCCTGCCGCCACCGCCCGGTCCGTGCCGTGTCCTTTTCCGGTAGTAGCAAAAGATCCGTAAAGCGTGATCCTGGCCCGGTCCACGCTGCAGCCCGCCAGCTGATAAGCAATACCGCCAAGCCTTGCGGCACCTGCCGTATGCGAGCTTGACGGTCCTGTCATCCGCGGACCGATGATATCAAACAGTCCGTATTGTTTCATATATTTTATTTTTACTCCTCATCTGGCCAGCGGAGCCTGTGCAGATGACCTGTTTTCTCCAGCTGTCCGAAATCATTCTGCCGCAGAGCCTCATAGAGGACGATGGCGGCGGAATTGCTGAGATTAAGCGATCTCTCGTTATGCGCCATGGGGATGCGGATGCAGTCCTTCTCGTGCTTCAGGAGGATCTCTTCGGGAATGCCGGCGCTCTCTTTGCCGAACATGATATAGCTGCTCGGCGGATAGTGCACATCCGCGTATGTCCGTCTGGCCTTTGTTGTCGCCAGGAAGAAACGGTCCCGGCAGTCCGGATTCCGGGCAAGAAATTCCTCAAAGTTCCTGTAGACGGTTACATCCAGGCTGGACCAGTAGTCCAGGCCTGCCCTTTTGATCATTTTATCATTGATCAGAAAGCCCAGCGGCTGTATCAGATGGAGGCGGGAGCCCGTGCAGACACAGGTGCGGCCGATATTTCCGGTATTTGCCGGGATCTCAGGCTCCAGCAGGACTATGTTCATGGGAAGTGCTGCGCCCGGCTTTTCTTTTCTTTCGCTTTCCATCACTGTTTATGTCTGCTGACAAAACGCGCCAGCCGCTCCATGGCGGTCTTGAGCTCCTGCAGGGAGTAGGCATAGGATATGCGGATGAAACCCTCGCCGCTGTCGCCGAAAGCGGTTCCCGGCACGACTGCCAGCTTCTCCTCTTTAAGAAGTTCATTGGCAAATTCATCCGAGGTCATGCCCAGGCCCTGGATGGAGGGGAATATGTAAAAGGCGCCGAAGGGCTCAAAGCAATGCAGACCCATCTCCCGGAGAGAATACAGCAGGTAGCGGCGGCGCTGGTTGTAGGCTTCCCGCATATGCTCCACATCCTCATCGCCGCTGCGCAGGGCCTCGACAGCCGCGTACTGGCTGGTGGTCGGCGCGCACATGATGGCGAACTGGTGGATCTTCAGCATCTGCTGCAGGATCTCCTCGGGCGCGCAGGCGTAGCCCAGACGCCAGCCGGTCATGGCATAGGCTTTGGAAAATCCATTTATGAGGATGGTCCGTTCCTTCATTCCCGGCAGGGCGGCAATGGTATAATGGTCCACGCCGTAGGTCAGAGCCCCGTAGATTTCGTCGGAGACAACATAGATATCATGTTTTTTGCAGATCTCGGCTATGGGCTGCAGTTCTTCCTTTGTCATGATGGAACCGGTGGGATTGTTGGGGAAAGGCAGCACAAGGATCTTTGTCTTCGGCGTGATGGCTGCCTCCAGCTCATCCGGCATCAGCTTGAAATCATTCTTCTCCTGCAGGGGAACGATCACCGGAACGCCGTCCGCCAGGACAACACAGGGCAGATAGGAGACATAGCTGGGCTGGGGGATGATGACCTCCTCGCCCGGATTGAGCAGGGCCCGCATGGCCACGTCTATAGCCTCGGATCCGCCGACAGTCACAAAGATCTCATTCTTCGGGTTGTAATTCACGCGGCACTTTCTTTTCAGGAAGGCGGAAATCTCCACCTTCAGATCCATCAGGCCTGCGTTGGATGTATAGAATGTCCGGCCTTTCTCCAGAGAATAGATGCCTTCATTGCGGATGTGCCAGGGCGTATCGAAATCAGGCTCGCCTACACCCAGGGAAATGACATCCGGATCATTCATTTCCAGGACAATATCAAAAAATTTGCGGATGCCCGACGGTTTCAGGCCGAGCACCTTCTCGGATAAGGGACTTTTCATGGAACGATCAGCTGCCTTTCACTCTTTTTTTCGGGCACCATAATCGTACCGTGGTCCTTATATTTCTTGAGAACAAAGTGCGTTGCCGTGCTGGTCACGGATTCCAGGGTGGACAGCTTCTCGGATACGAAAGCAGCGACCTCGCGCAGGGTCTTGCCTTCCAGCATGACGCAGAAATCGTAGGTCCCGGACATCAGGTAGACGGTATCCACCTCCGGGAAGTTGTAAATGCGCTCCGCCAGATGATCGAATCCGCTTAGCCTGTGAGGGGTTACACAAACCTCTATCAGGGCTACAACCTTTTCCCGGTTTGTTTTGTCCCAGTTGATGA
>ONFL01000079.1 GCA_900317095.1 uncultured Eubacteriales bacterium
CTGGACCTGGGAGTTTCTTCCTATCAGCTGGATGATGCTCAGCGTGGTTTCTCCTACCGATATGATGCAGCTCTGGATATGAGGATGGATCAGAGGCAGTCACAGACAGCCCGCGATATCGTGAATCAATACCCGGAGAAAGAACTTTTCCGGATCATCCGCGATTATGGGGAAGACCGCTTCGCCAAAAATATAGCAAAGCATATAGTCCAGGCCCGGCAGCGGGCTCCGATAGAGACTACCGGTCAGCTGGCGCAGATCATAGCGGCCTCTGTACCGGCAAAGTTCAAAGCCTCGGGCGGGCATCCAGCCAAGAGGACATTTCAGGCGATCCGCATAGAGCTCAACCAGGAACTGGAAGTGCTGTCGGATTCCCTGGATGCCATGATAGATCTGCTGGCTGAGGACGGCAGGATCTGCGTGATCACTTTTCATTCCCTGGAGGACCGGATCGTTAAGAGAGCCTTCAGCAGGAATGAAGACCCCTGTATCTGCCCGCCGGAATTCCCGGTCTGTGTATGCGGCAGAAAGTCAAAGGGCAGGGTCATTACGAAAAAACCCATACTGCCTTCAGAGCAGGAACAGGAAGTCAACCCCCGCAGCAAAAGCGCAAAGCTGCGGATTTTTGAAAAACATACGCAGGCCGGGCAGGACCGGCCGGTCAGAGAATAGATGAGGTACTAAGGATGGCAGCAGGAAGACAAAAGGGCAGGAGAAGACAGCCGCAGCAGGAATATATATATGATAATGTGGCCAGGGAGCTTGATGTTCCTGAATATGACGGTTATGGGCGGCGCAGGAAGTCTGCCCGCATCCGGCCGGTTCCGGGCTACCACTATGAAAAAAGAAAAGCAGTCCTGGGGCTGCGCTATACTATTTTCCTGATCCTCAGTATAGTGGCTCTGATAGGCTGCTGTTATATGTATATTAAGGCGAATTCAAACCTGAACGCCGCGCGCAGTCAGGTTTCTTCCATGCGGTCAGAGCTTGCCATGGAGCAGGAGAAGACCAGCGGCATGGAAGAGGAACTCAATAAGAATGTTGACCTTGAAGAAATTTATGAAAAGGCAGTCGGGGAACTGGGAATGCAGTATCCCGAAGAGAACCAGATCATATATTATGACAGCAGCAGCGATTATATCAGACAGGCGGAAGATATCCCCGGCAGCGACTGACACAGACCAGGTGCCGGGAGAGAGATTCCGGATGTCCCCCCTTCCGGAAGCAGCCGGCAGCGCAGAGATCAGGTGGAAAAATGGCCCGCAGAAAAAAGCAGGATAATATAAGGCGGATGAAGCCCGCCCAGGGAAATTTTATAAGAAAACTTTCAAAGACGAACAGAAGAAGATTATTTCTTGTGTTCTTCTTTGTTATTGTATGCTTTATTATTTTAATAGGACGTCTCATATATCTCAACGCCGTGAGAGGTGAGAATTCGAAGCTGAATGTCATGTCCATTTTAAACTATGACAGCACAACGATCCCCTATGAACGCGGCAAGATCATGGACCGCAATAAAACGGTCCTGGCAGCCAGTGAAAAGATCTATACGCTGATCCTGGCGCCAAAGACTCTGAGCCAGGCATCGGATCCGGCCAAAGCGCAGGAGACAGCAGTGGATCTTCTGTATAAATATTTTTCCATTTCCAAAGACGAGACTCGTAAAATATTGAAAGAACAGGCGGACAGCTACTATGTTGTCCTTAAAAAGAATATCACTTATGATGAAAAGGCTCCTTATAATAGTTTCCTGGCATCTGAAAATGAAGAGGACAAAAAAGCCCGCAATCTTGTCGGCGAAGGAATCTGGTTTGAGGAGAGCTATAAGCGGGTCTATCCCTATTCCACACTGGCGGCAGATGTGATCGGCTTTACATCTTCCGATAATAAAGGCCTGTGGGGGCTGGAAAATTACTATAATGATACCCTCTCCGGCGTGGCCGGCCGTACTTACAATCTTCTGGATAATAATACAAATCTGGAAGAGATCATGCGGGAACCCCAGAATGGAAATAATCTGGTAACCACCATCGATTCCAATATTCAGCGTATCACTGAAAAATATATTAATCAGTTTAACAATAAGATCGGCGCTGAGAACGTAGCTGCTGTGGTCATGGATCCCAACAACGGCGAGATGCTTGCCATGGCAAGCACGCCGGGATTCGACCTCAACGATCCCCATGATCTGACAGCAGCAGGCTACAGCGAAGAGCAGCAGGAAAAGATGAGCTCGGAGGAGCAGTCTGAGCTGCTTAATTCCATATGGAAAAATTATTGTATAAATGATTCCTATGAACCGGGTTCAACAGCCAAAACCATGACTGTCTCCTATGCGCTGGATCAGGATCTGGTCAGCGACGCGGATGAGTTCAACTGCACAGGGGGGCTTACTTACAATGACGGCACATTTGTCAAATGCAATGAGGTGCACGGGAAGATATCTCTGCAGGAAGCTGTTATGTATTCCTGCAATGTGGCCATGATGAAGATCAGCGACCTGATCGGAAAAGATAATTTTCTGAAAATGCAGCATATGTTCGGCATCGGCCAGCGGACAGGCATTGACCTTCCGGGTGAAGTGGATTGTTCAAGCGTAATCTATAATGAAAAAACACTGGGACCCGTAGAGCGCTGGACCAGTGCCTTCGGACAGGGCTTCAATATGTCCATGGTCCAGATGGCAAGCGCTTTTTCTTCTATTGTAAACGGGGGTAATTATTATAAGCCTCATGTAGTCAGCGAGATAGAGAATGCCGGCGGCAGCGTTGTTGAAGTATTTGATAAAACATTGATGCGGACGACTGTTTCCCGGCAGACCAGCGATTGGATGAAGGAGGCTCTGTATCAGACCGTGGAGGAAGGAACCGGGCATTATGCCAAAGTACCCGGCTACAAGATCGGCGGCAAGACCGGTACATCTGAAGTCGGAGACCGCAGCGGTGATGACTGTCTGGTATCTTTTATCGCGGCAGCTCCCATCGACAACCCGCAGGTAGTCGTCTATGTGATCGTAGACCGTCCCCATGTGGAAAATCAGGGCCAGAGTTCTTTTGCCTCAAAGATCGTCTGCAGGATCCTTACCGAGGTTCTGCCTTATCTGAAAATATTCCCGACAGAACCGGTGGATGAGAACTACAGTGCAGAATATCAGCAGATAATCCATGAGCTGGATGATCTTCCGGATATTTCCCCGCTGACACAGGAGGAGGAATCCGAAAGCGAACAGGAGCAGACAGCTGAATCGGAAACTGATCCAGAGCAGGAAAGCCAGGAGAGCGGCCAGAGCGAAGAAACGCAGGAAAGCGAAAGCACTGAAACAGAAGAAGACTCCGGCGGGGAGACAGAACAGACCCTGCAGGAAGGCCAGACCGGCAGTCAGGATGAGGAAGCGGCACAGGACATGGACGCAGATGAGGCACAGTAGGCAATGAGTGAAAAGAAGGGCCAGAGAAGAAGAATGTCAAAGGCAGTGCCGGTGGTCATTGCCATCGCGGCCGCAGCTGTATTTGTTTTTCTTATTTTATTTCACACAAGGAATATTAATATAGAAGGAAGAGACCGGGTTTCCGAAGAAGAGATCTATAATGAGATCTATGTGGACAGGAGTATGGGCAACACCCTGCTTCTGTGGCTGTTAAACCGGTTCGGCAAGACCGAAGGCAGTGACCTGATCCAGAACATTTCCGTAGAGATAGAAAATCCATGGACGGCGCGGGTCACTGTGGAAGAGGTGAACCTGCTGGGCTGCGTGAAGAACGGGGACCAGTATTGCTATTTTAATGGAAGCGGTATCGTGATCCTGGCAACAGATCAAAAAGAGAAAAATGTACCAACAGTGAGCGGTCTGACCGTGAAGAAGGCACAGGTCGGGCAGAAACTGGAAGCCCAGCCGGAAGAAGCGGTATCGGATCTGGCAGCTGTCAGCAGCTGTCTGCAGCAGCAGAATCTGACCTGCAGCAGTCTGACTGCAGAGCCGGACGGCAGTTATACAGCCGTGATCGGCGATATTACCGTACAGCTCGGAAAGAATACCTATATGGAAGAGAAGATCGGCGAGGTGGCAAATCTGCAGGACAAACTCAAAGGTAAAAAAGGAACGCTCCATCTGGAAAATTATGATGCTTCCAGTGATTCTATCGTCTTCACCCAGCAGTAGGCTTTCTCCAAATTGTAAAATGCTCTTGATTTGTAAATGAAAAAATAATATTATATAATGGAATGCGTAAAAGAACTGAAAATTAAAGGAGGAAGTACCTTGCTTGAGATAAAACCGAATGAGAACGAAGCGGCAGCTAAGATCCTTGTGATCGGAGTCGGCGGTGCCGGCAACAATGCCGTTAACCGTATGGTTGATGAAGATATTCTTGGCGTTGAGTTTATTGGTGTGAACACAGACCGTCAGGCCCTGCAGCTGTGCAAGGCTCCGCAGACCGTGCAGATCGGCGAGAAGCTTACAAAGGGACTCGGAGCGGGAGCCAAGCCCGAGATCGGCGCCAAGGCTGCCGAGGAGAGTACCGAAGAACTGACAGAGCTCATGAAGGGCGCTGACATGGTATTCGTAACCTGCGGTATGGGCGGCGGAACCGGAACAGGTGCGGCACCGGTCATTGCAGGACTTGCCAAGGAGCTTGGATGCCTTACCGTCGGCGTCGTTACCAAGCCTTTCCGTTTTGAGGCGAGACAGAGAATGAACAATGCGATTGCGGGCATCGAACGCCTTAAGCAGAACGTAGATACCCTGATCGTGATCCCCAATGACAGACTTCTGGAGATAGTAGACCGCAGAACGTCCATGCCGGAAGCTCTCAAGAAAGCAGATGAGGTTCTTCAGCAGGGTGTACAGGGCATCACAGACCTGATCAATGTTCCCGGTCTGATCAACCTTGATTTTGCGGATATTTCTACAGTCATGCGCGACAAGGGCATTGCTCATATCGGTATCGGTGAAGGACATGGCGATGACAAGGCAGTCGATGCTGTAAAGCAGGCTATCACGAGCCCGCTGCTTGAGACGACCATCGAGGGTGCTACCGATATCATTATCAATATTTCTGGTGACATCGGTCTGATCGAGGCCAATGAAGCCGCTATGTATGTTGAGGAGCTGGCAGGTGAGTCTGCAAATATTATCTTTGGCGCCATGTATGATGACTCCAAGACCGATACTGCAACCATCACTGTAATTGCGACCGGCCTTGAGGAAGCACCGCAGGATACAGAAGCAGACGCCGTGAGATCCGCTGCAGGCAAGTCTGTAAAGAATACGGCCGCAAAGTCTGCTCCGGCCAGAACATCTGCTCCTGAACCGCCGAAGTTCGTTCAGCCCAAGCAGAGTGTAAGAACAAGCACGGGAACGATCCAGATTCCCAGCTTCCTTCAGAAGAAGTAATAAGCGGCATCTATTAAGGATAACAGAAAAGCAGTCTGTATTGCACAGGCTGCTTTTTTTGCTGCCGGATCCATCCGCGCGAAAGTTATTATTGAGAGCTGTCCTCTGTTTTTTTCAGTTTCTCCAGCTCATTCATGAAGGTGTCCACATCCTTAAATTCCCGATAAACGGAGGCAAAGCGGACGTAGGCTACAGGATCCATTTTTTTCAGTTTCTCCATCACCAGTTCCCCGATGGCTATGGAATGGATCTCGCGCTGCCCCTGGCTGAGAAGCTCAGACTCAATCTCATCTACGGCCGATTTGATCTGATCGGCGCTGATGGGCCTTTTTGTGCAGGAGCGAATGATGCCGGCTTCTATCTTGCTCCGGTCAAAAGGCTCGCGGGTATTATCTTTTTTGATGACAATGAGGGAAAGACTCTCAACTTTCTCATAGGTTGTAAATCTCCTCTGGCAGGAAGAACAGATCCGCCTGCGGCGGATAGCGGTATTCTCATCGGCAGGTCTGGAATCTATTACACGGGTGTCGTCTGCTCCGCAGAAAGGGCACTTCATATTCTAATTCTCCTTAAAATTCTTTGTCAGTGAGCGGCAGCCGAGTCGAGCATAATGGTGACCGGACCGTCCGCGGTCATGTCTATGAGCATGTGTGCTCCGAAAAGTCCATGCTCTGTGGGAATCCCAAGATCCCGGCAGCGCAGTATGAATTTTTCATACATATCTCTGGAGAAATCCGGCGCGCCGGCGTCCGTAAAGCTGGGCCGGTTGCCGCGTCTGGTGTCTGCAAAAAGCGTAAACTGGGACACGACAAGAAGTGAGCCGCTGACATCAGTTACCGAGAGATTCATTTTCTCATTCTTATCCTCGAAGATCCTCATGTTGGTGATCTTTCTTACCATATAAGAAAGGTCATCTTCGGTATCGGAGTCTGATATGCCAAGAAGGATCAGGAGCCCCTCTCCGATCTTTCCTGTGATCTGGTCCTGAACAGAAACTTCTGCAGATTTCACTCTTTGAATAACAGCTTTCAATATATTTATCCTCTGTTAATCAGTATACCATAAAATGATAAGAATAATGTCGAATTCTGTCGGAAAATGATGATTGAAACGGCTGTCTGGACAGAGCATAATACAAATATCTTGGATAAGGAGGGTACGGGAATGTTCAGCAGAGCGATCAGTGCGGTGCTTATGGGTATTGAGGGGGTTCCTGTCTATGTTGAGGCGGATGTAAGTTATGGCCTTCCTTATTTTGATATGGTAGGCTCTCTGGCATCCGAGGTGAAGGAGGCCAGGGAGAGAGTCAGAACCGCAATCCGCAACGCCGGCTTTGATCTGGAAGCGCGGAAGATCATTGTTAACCTTTCTCCGGCAGATCTTCATAAGAGCGGATCCAGTTATGATCTTGCTATTGCGGCAGCTGTACTGACCGCCTATGGCCTGATCCGGCCATCTGCTCTGGATTCAACACTTTTTGCGGGAGAGCTGGGACTGGACGGGAGCGTGCGGCCTATCAATGGTGTTCTGCCCATCGTATTGACCGCAGAGCAGGAGAAGATCCGCCGCTGCATCGTTCCCAGGGGGAATGCCTATGAAGGAGCGGCCGCTTCAGGCCCGCTGGTATATGGGGTCTCTACTCTGCGGGAGATGGTGGAATTTTTGAACGGGAATCTGCAGCTGCAGCCGGCACAGGAAGCAGCCGGTCCGGGATATAGTCCGGCTTATGGCGAGGAGGTCGATTTCTCGCAGCTGCGGGGGCAGCATGTTTTGAAGAGAAGTCTGGAGATTGCCGCCAGCGGCCGGCACAATCTGCTGATGGTCGGACCGCCGGGCTCAGGCAAGTCTATGGCAGCCCGCCGGCTTCCGTCCATCCTTCCGGCACTTACCAGGCAGGAACAGCTGGAGATATCCCGTATCTATTCCGCGGCAGGATTTCTGGAGGCGGATAAGGGCCTGGTAAGGGACCGTCCTTTCAGGAGCCCGCATCACACCATTACCGCATCCGCCCTGGCAGGCGGAGGCAGTATGCCTCGTCCGGGAGAGGTGAGTCTGGCACACAGGGGTGTGCTGTTTCTGGATGAGTTTACCGAATTTGACAAGAATGCCATGGAGACGCTGCGGCAGCCTTTGGAGGAAGGAAAGATCACCATCAGCCGGCAGAAGCTTTCCTGCGAATTTCCTGCAGGCTTCATGCTTGTGGCGGCTATAAATCCCTGTGCCTGCGGATACTATCCGGATCTTTCGAAGTGCAGGTGCACGCCGCTGCAGATCCAGCGCTATATAGGAAGAATAAGCCGGCCCCTTATGGACAGGATCGACCTGACAGTACATATTGGACGTGTAAGCATTGAGATGCTGCAGAAGAAAGAAGAAGAAGAGAGCTCTGCCCGGATCCGGGAGAGAGTGCAGAGGGCATGGGAGATCCAGAAGGAACGTTTTAAGGGGACCGGCTGCAGCTGCAATGCCGGGATCCCGGGCAAAGATATGGAGAGGTACTGCTCCCTGGGCCAGCAGGAGCAGAGCTATATGCAGAGTATATACAGCAGCTATGGTCTGAGCGCCAGAAGTTATCATAAGATACTGAAGGTGGCAAGAACCATTGCGGATCTGGAAGGGGCGGATCAGATCCGGCAGAAACATCTGGCGGAGGCGGTTTTTTATAAATCACTGGATCACACATACTGGGACGGTCCCAGCCGGAGGTATGCCTGATGAGTCTGACGCAGATGCAGTACTGGTTCTGGCTGTGCAGTATAGAGGGATGTGGTCCGGCCAGTCTGTTTCCGCTCCTTGCCCGGCTGGGCAGCCCGCAGGCTTTATTTTGTGCATCCCGCGAAGAGGTGCTGGCAGCTAAAGTCCTCAAGACAAAGCAGGCAGAATCCTTTTTCAGGAGCCGTGACGAAGAAAGGGTGAAAAGAGCTTATGACCATATGCAGAAGCTGGACATCCGCCTTATCCCCTGTGGAAGCGCCGCCTGGCCGCATTGCCTGGACGATCTTTATGACAGACCTCTGGGACTTTTTGTAAAAGGGAGCGTGCCATATGATGAAGAATGGCGGATCGCCATGGTAGGAGCCAGACACTGCGGTGCCTACGGACTTGAGGTGACGCATATGATCGCCAGAGGTCTGGCCGTCTACGGTACATCTGTGGTCAGCGGTCTGGCGCGGGGAGCTGACAGCGCTTCCCATCGGGGCTGCCTGGACGGCGGGGGCACAACCTACGCGGTACTGGGCTGCGGACCGGACATATGTTACCCGGCTGACAATATC
>ONFL01000024.1 GCA_900317095.1 uncultured Eubacteriales bacterium
ATTAGTATCATGCGTTTTTCGCCAATCGCTGCACCAGTTGGAATTTCAATGGAAGCAGAGATGTGGCAAGCCACTTGCTTCTATTCCCATTCCACGGTCCCAGGCGGCTTGGATGTGATATCGTACACTACTCTGTTTACGTGGTCCACCTCATTGATGATGCGGTTGGATACCCGGGTCAGGATGTCGTAAGGGATACGGGCCCATTCGGCGGTCATGAAGTCGTCGGTGGTGACAGCGCGGATGGCTACCAGTTCATCGTAGGTCCGATGGTCGCCCATGACGCCGACGGTGTGGACGCCGGGGAGGACAGCGAAGAACTGGGCCATCTGTTCTTCATAGCCGCATTTCTTCATCTCGTCGCGCAGAACGGCGTCTGCTTCCTGCAGGATCTTTACCTTTTCCGCGGTGATCTCGCCGATGACGCGCACGCCCAGACCCGGTCCAGGGAAAGGCTGCCGCCATACCAGGCTGTGGGGAAGGCCCAGCTTCTCGCCGACCTCGCGGACTTCATCCTTAAAAAGGTCTTTGAGGGGCTCTATGACGCCCTTGAATGTGATATCACCGGGCATGGCCACCTGATTGTGATGGGTCTTGATCTTGGCTGCGTCTCCTTTGCCGCTCTCTATGCGGTCGGGGTAAATGGTTCCCTGGGCGAAATAGCCGTCGGAGTATTTCTCGCGGACAATGTCCCAGAAGACTTCATAGAAGCGGGAGCCGATGATATGGCGCTTGTCCTCCGGGTCTGTGACTCCCTTGAGGGCGGTCAGGAATTCTTCCTGGCAGTTGACACGGACGAAGTTCATGTCGAAAAGGCCTTTGAAGGCCGCTTCTACTTCATCGCCCTCGTCCTTGCGCATGAGACCCTGATCTACGAATACGCAGGTCAGCTGCTTTCCGACTGCCCGGGAGAGCAGGGCTGCCGCTACCGAAGAGTCTACGCCGCCGGAAAGTCCCAGGACAACGCCGTCGCTGCCGATCTCCTCGCGCAGGGCCCTGACGGTGGATTCTATGAAATCATCCATTTTCCAGTCGCCGGAGCATCCGCACACGTCTATCACGAAGTGGCGGAGGATCTTCATGCCCTCTTTTGTGTGGCGGACTTCCGGATGGAACTGCACCGCATAGAAGGCGCGGCTGCTGTCTTCCATAGCTGCCACCGGGCAGTTGGCCGTGGAGGCGGTCACCTTAAAGCCCTCCGGTGCTCTCTTAATATAGTCCGTGTGGCTCATCCAGGCAGTGGTCTCTTCCTCTACGTCCGTGAAGAGGACGGATCTCTTGTCCACCTTTACCTGGGTATGGCCGTATTCGCTGACCGGGGCGGTCGCAACTTCGCCGTCCAGCTCGTATGCCATAAGCTGGGCGCCGTAGCAGATGCCCAGAATGGGAATGCCGAGCTTAAATATTTCCCTGGAGTAGTGGGGAGACTTGGGATCAAAGACGCTGTTAGGGCCGCCGGTAAAGATGATTCCTTTGGGAGCCAGGGCCGCGATCGTGTCCACATCCTCTGTATAAGGATGGATCTCGGCGTAGACGCCGCACTCACGCACTCTTCTGGCGATCAGCTGATTGTACTGGCCTCCGAAATCCAGGACAATGATCAGTTCTTTATTCATGCTTTGTCCTCCGCTTATTAATCCTCGTGAGCTTTCTCGACACGGGAATCTATCTGTGCGATGTCAATGAGTTCCAGTTCAGAATTCTTATCCGCATTTTCCAGAGAGCTTACCAGGGCTCTTGCGGTATCGATGGCTGTCAGGACATTTACACCGGTCTCGATGGCATTTCTGCGGATGACAAAGCCGTCATGGGAATGCTCTGCGCCTTCCATGGGAATGTCGATGACCAGGTCTATCTTGTGGTCCAGGATCAGGTCAAGCAGGTTGGGGGTCTCTTCCTCCAGTTTGCGGACCAGCTCGGACTCCACGCCGCGGGTCTTCAGGTATTTCTCGGTTCCCTCCGTCGCGTAGATATGATAGCCCAGAGCAGCGAAACGGCGGGCTATATCCACGACTGCTTCTTTCTCGCTGTCCCGGACGGTAATGATCATGTTTTTATGCTGGGGCAGTCTGAAGCCTGCTCCCAGGAATGCCTTATAGAGGGCCTCATTGAAGCTGCGGGCTATGCCCAGGCACTCGCCGGTGGACTTCATCTCCGGTCCCAGGAAAATGTCAGCGCCCCTGATCTTCTCGAAGGAGAATACCGGCATCTTTATGGCAAAGTAGTCAGCCTCCTTCTGCAGGCCCGGCGTGTAGCCCAGCTCGCGGATGGTCTTGCCCATGATGACCTCAGCGGCCAGCGGTACGATAGGAATGCCGGTTACCTTGCTGATATAAGGCACGGTTCTGGAGGACCGGGGATTTACTTCAATGACGTATACCTGATCCTGATAGTATATAAACTGGATGTTGATCATACCCAGCACGTGCAGGGCCCTTGCCAGCCGTTTTGTATATTCCTCTATGGTATCCTTTACCTGTCTGGGCAGCTCCATGGCCGGATAGACGGAGATACTGTCTCCGGAATGGATGCCGGCCCGCTCTATATGCTCCATGATGCCGGGGATCAGGATGTCGTGGCCGTCGCATACGGCGTCGACCTCTATCTCACGGCCGGACAGGTACTTATCAATCAGGATCGGGTGTTCCTGGGTATAACGGTTGATGACATTGATATACTGAACCATGTCCTCATCGCTGATGGCAATCTGCATGCCCTGGCCGCCCAGAACATAGGAGGGGCGGACCAGTACGGGATAGCCCAGCTCCCGGGCTGCCTTTACGCCCTCTTCTGCTGTGAATACGGTGTGACCGGCTGCTCTGGGGATATGGGTCTCCTGCAGGATCTGGTCGAAGAGCTCGCGGTCTTCGGCAGCGTCTACATCCTTGGCGTCTGTTCCCAGGATGGGAACGCCCATGCGGATCAGGTCCTGGGTCAGCTTGATGGCTGTCTGGCCGCCGAACTGGACTACGGCACCGTCCGGCTTCTCCAGGCGGACGATATTTTCAACATCCTCGGGTGTCAGGGGCTCGAAATAAAGCCGGCTGGCTATATCAAAGTCTGTGCTGACGGTCTCGGGATTGTTATTTACGATAATGGTCTCATAGCCGGCCTTCTCAAAAGCCCATGCGCAGTGCACGGAGCAGAAGTCGAACTCTATGCCCTGGCCGATGCGGATGGGGCCGGAGCCCAGAACAAGGACCTTCTTTTTGCCTGTGTCGACCCGGGCTTCATTCTCCCCGTCATAAACGGAGTAATAGTAAGGGGTCACAGCCTCGAACTCTGCCGCGCAGCTGTCAACGATCTTATAGGCAGCATTTATACCCGCGGCACGACGCAGGACGCGTACATGCTCCTCGCTCATACCTGTCATTCTGCCGATGACACTGTCCGGGAATTCCAGACGCTTGGCCTCGCGCATCAGCTCGTCGGTCAGCGGCTCCATCTTCAGGCGGTTCTCCATCTCTACCAGAACAGCGATCTTGTCTATAAACCAGATGTCGATCTTTGTGATCTCATGGATCTTATCCTGCGGAAATCCTCTGCGGATGGCGTCAGCTATCCTCCAGATCCGCTTGTCGTCCACGATGGCCAGCTGCTCCTGGAAGGCTTCGTCGTCAAATTCCGAGAAATCGTAGGACATGAGGCTGTCCACATGCTGTTCCAGAGAACGGATGGCCTTCATCAGAGCGCCCTCGAAATTCGTGCAGATACTCATGACCTCGCCGGTGGCCTGCATCTGGGTCGTCAGCTTCCTCTTGGCGGAAATAAACTTGTCGAAGGGGAAACGGGGCATCTTTACGACGCAGTAGTCCAGCATGGGCTCAAAGCTGGCGAATGTCTTTCCGGTGATGGCGTTGGGGATCTCATCCAGGTTGTAGCCCAGCGCGATCTTGGCGGCAACCTTGGCGATAGGGTAGCCGGCAGCCTTGGAAGCCAGGGCGGAGGAACGGCTCACACGGGGATTAACCTCTATGACCGCATACTCCATGCTGTCGGGATTGAGGGCGTACTGCACGTTGCAGCCGCCGGTGATGCCGATGGCGGTAATGATCCGCAGGGCGGAGGAACGAAGCATCTGGTATTCTGCCTCGCCCAGGGTCTGGGAAGGAGCGACTACCACAGAGTCTCCGGTGTGAACGCCGACGGGATCTATATTCTCCATGTTGCAGACGGTGATGCAGTTGCCGGCGTGGTCCCGCATAACCTCGTACTCTATCTCTTTCCAGCCGGCTATGCTGCGCTCGACCAGAACCTCATGCACGCGAGAAAGGCGCAGACCGGTCGTCAGGATGTCGATCAGCTGCTCTTCGTTCTCGGCTATGCCGCCGCCGCTGCCGCCCAGGGTATATGCCGGGCGCAGAACGACCGGGTAGCCGATCTGGTTTGCAAATTTTATACCGTTCTCAACGTCATGTACGACCTGGGAGGGAGCGACAGGCTCGCCTATGCTCTCCATAGTATCCTTGAATGTCTGCCGGTCCTCAGCCTTCTTTATGGTCAGCGGCGTCGTTCCGATCAGACGTACATGGTGCTCTTCCAGAAAGCCCCGGTCTGCCAGCTCCATGGCCAGATTCAGGCCGGCCTGGCCTCCCATGGTGGGCAGAATGCTGTCGGGTTTCTCCTTGATGATCAGCTGCTCGACAACATCTACAGTCAGGGGTTCTATGTAGACTCTGTCCGCTATATCCTTATCTGTCATGATGGTAGCGGGGTTGGAGTTCAGGAGAACGACCTCCACGCCCTCTTCTTTCAGGGAACGGCAGGCCTGAGTTCCCGCATAGTCAAATTCGGCTGCCTGGCCGATTACGATCGGGCCTGAGCCAATCATCAGAACTTTTTTAATACTGCGGTCTCTCGGCATTAGTTTTCTCCTCCCATCATCTGCATAAATGTATCAAAAAGATAGCTGCTGTCGTGCGGCCCGGGGCAGGCTTCCGGATGGAACTGCACAGTCATGATATTCTTGCCCGGATAGCGCATACCCTCATTGGAACCGTCGTTGACATTCTCGAAGGCGGGAACGGCTATCTTCGGATCCAGGGATTCCGGGACGACTACATAACCATGGTTCTGGGAAGTAATATAGACTCTTCCGTCAGCAAGGTCGCGGACAGGATGATTCCCTCCCCGGTGGCCCCAGCGCATCTTGCGGGTCCTGCCGCCCATGGCCAGCGCCATGAGCTGATGGCCCAGGCAGATGGCAAATATAGGCTTGTCGCTCTCATAGAGCTTTCTTACCTCCTGGATGATCGGTCCGCAGCTCTGGGGATCTCCGGGGCCGTTGCTGAGCATGATGCCGTCCGGGTTATCTGCGAGGATCTCGTCAGCACTTGTATATGCCGGATAGATGGTAACCTGGCAGCCGCGCTCATTAAGGCTTCTGGCAATATTGTCCTTGGCGCCGTAGTCCAGCAGGGCTACCTTATAGCCGTCTCCCGGAAGGACTTCCTTCTGTGTGCGGCTTACGCGGCCGACAACCTCGCCCACCTTGTAGGCGTGGAGCTGCTCCATGACCCTGTCCAGATCGTAGTCACCATTGCGGGTGATCATTCCGTTCATAACACCCTTCTCGCGAAGGATCCGGGTCAGCGCGCGGGTATCTATTCCCTGAATACCCGGGATATCATATTTCTTCAGGAAGTTATCCAGAGTATCCTCGCTGCGGAAATTGCTCGGCACTCTTGACACCTCATGCACAATCATCCCGCTCAACCAGGGGCGGGATGATTCCATATCTTCATAACAAATGCCGTAATTACCGATCAGCGGGTATGTCATACATACGGACTGGCCGGCATAAGAAGGGTCGGTAAGAACCTGCGTGTAACCCGTCATAGAAGTGTTGAAAACGATCTCACTGACGCATTCGCGGGGGGATCCAAAACCGGTTCCTTCAAATACTTTACCATTTTCCAGAATCAAATATGCCTTCATGTACTCCCTCATCCTATATATAAATAATCTATGGTGTTCTCTATATAAAAAGCACGGCGGCTTTGCATACAAAGGCCGCCGCAGGGCCCAAAAGACGCGTTGCGGCGGTTTTATATCCTCTTTAGTGTTTAATCTGCCCGTATGCTTTTTATAGCATTTTATCACTCTACGTCTCTAAGGGCAAGTTCATTTTCTTCTCCGGTACGAACTTTTACTATTCTCGTTACGTTATATACGAAAATCTTGCCGTCGCCGATGTGTCCGGTGTAGAGTGCCTTCTTCGCGGTCTCAATAACAGAGTCCACGGAGATAGAGCTGATGATGACTTCGACCTTGACCTTGGGAAGCAGAGTAGAATCTACGGCAACACCACGGTATTTCTCTGTGGATCCTTTCTGAATGCCGCAGCCCATAACCTGCGTCATGGTCATGCCGGTAACGCCCAGATCATTGAGAGCCTTCTTGAGGGCATCAAACTTGGAAAGCCGGCAGATGATGCTGACTTTATGCATGCCGGTATCGTAAACACCATCCTTGATGACCGGTGCTTCTTTGACGACCTTGACTGCCGCGTTGATCTGCTCCTGGGATGCCTTGCTGATGTCATCCTCGCCCAGATCTGTGTTCTCATTTACATCCAGGCCGTACTCTGTTACATCAGAGATAGCAAATCCTGAATAAGCGGATACCAGGCCGTGCTCGTGGATATCCAGGCCGTCGATCTCGATCTTGGGAGAAACACGCAGGCCGACTGCCTTGTCGATAAGCTTGAAAGCGATAAACATAACGACCAGTACCCAGGCCAGAACGGTGATAATACCAAGAACCTGAATGCCAAGCTGCTTTACGCCGCCGCCATAGAAAAGACCGACACCGACGCCGTCTGTACCATTGGAGAAAAGGCCGACCGACAGAGTACCCCAGATACCATTTACCATATGTACGGAAACAGCGCCGACAGGGTCATCGATCTTAGCCTTGTTATCGAAGAACTCTACGGAAAGAACGACCAGGAAGCCGGCAACGATGCCGATGATGGCCGCGCCGACCGGGCTGACACAGTCACAGGGCGCGGTGATAGCTACCAGACCTGCCAGAGTGGCGTTGAATGTCATGGAAACATCGGGCTTTCCGTAGCGGGCCCAGGTAAAGATCATGGCTACTACTGTAGCAAGTGCTGCCGCCAGGTTTGTATTAAAGCATACAAGACCGGCTGATTCAGCAAGCTCCGGTGTGGAAACGCCCAGGGTAGAGCCGCCGTTGAATCCGAACCAGCAGAACCAGAGAATGAATACGCCCAGGGCCATGGCGGTCATATTGTGGCCGGGGATGGCATGTGCCTTGCCGTCTTTATCATATTTACCGATACGGGGTCCCAGAATAGCCGCGCCCAGGCAGGCGATGGCGCCGCCGACCATATGTACGCAGGTGGATCCGGCGAAATCATGAAAGCCCAGGCCGGATAACCAGCCGCCGCCCCAGATCCAGTGTCCGGAAACGGGATATACGATCAGGGAAATGACTGCGGAGTAAATACAATAAGCTTTGAAGTTTGTCCGCTCAGCCATGGATCCTGATACGATGGTGGCCGCCGTCGCGCAGAAGACGGTCTGGAAAACAGCGTATACCCAGATGGGCATATCCAGTCCCAGGAAGGAATAATCTCCCCGGATCAGCGGGTCAAAGCCGCCGATAAAGGAGCCGGTTCCCGCGAACATGATACCGAAGCCCACCAGCCAGAAGCAGGGTGTTCCGATGCAAAAGTCCATCAGGTTCTTCATCAAAATATTGCCGGTGTTCTTGGCCCGGGTCAGACCAGCCTCGCAGAGGGCGAATCCGGCCTGCATAAAGAATACAAGAAAAGCTGCAACGAGTGTCCAGGCAACATCAATACCATTAAAGTTCATAACAATCCTCCTAACATGCGTCCCTCGCCTTCCGGTCGTCATTGAACAGAAGGAACAGGACCACTCCTCTTGGAGCCCCCATTGACTGCCAGGAGTCATTTGTCAAATGATTCAATTTTTAATCTCTAAACAACAACTGCAAAAACCCGTAAAAAACGTTTCTCTTTCCCCGGATCCGGAATCCCTGTCAGATCCCCATCAGGAACGCGTCCACCTCCTTTGCCATTTCTCTTCCCTCGGCTATGGCCCAGACAACCAGAGACTGACCCCGGCGCATATCGCCTGCCGTGAAGAGCTTCTTCACATCTTCTTTTCCTGCCGGTACCACATGATAGGTGCCTTCCTCAGTGAGGACCCGGCTTCTCTTATCCAGGCCTATGCCAAAGGCATTGGCTGTATAGATCTGCGCGCCGGTGAAGCCGGCTGCGATGATCAGCAATGTGCAGGGGATCTTCTTCTCTGATCCCTCGACGGTTTCCATCTTACCGTCCTTAAAATGAACCCGGGCTGTGATCACATGGGTGAGGGAGCCTGCCTTATCCAGCACCAGCTCCTTTATCGTGGTCTCATAGATCCGGGGATCTTTCCCAAATACACCCTCGGCCTCCAGCTGACCGTAGTCAGTCTTGAGCACCTTCGGCCACTGGGGCCAGGGATTGTCTTCCCGCCGCTCTGACGGAGGGCAGGGCATCATTTCCAGCTGAACGACGGACCGGGCGCCGTGGCGGATGCAGGTTCCTACACAGTCATTGCCGGTATCGCCGCCGCCGACGATCACTACATCCTGTCCTTTGGCACTGACGTAGCTGCCTTCCTTCAGGCCGTCATTTAAGAGGCTCTTTGTCGTGGAAGAAAGGAAGTCTACGGCATAGATAACGCCCTTGGCCTTGTCCATGTTGACCGCCTGGACAGCGCGGGGCTGCTTGGCTCCGCAGCAGAGAGCCACGGCGTCAAATGACTTGAGGATCTCTTCTGCTGCCAGCGTTCTTCCCACATCCACGCCGGTCATAAATGTTACGCCTTCCTTTTCCATCAGCTCCTGTCTGCGCTTTACCACATCCTTGGGCAGCTTCTGGTTGGGGATGCCGTACATTAAAAGACCTCCGATCCGGTCGTCCCGTTCAAATACGGTAACAGAATGACCTCTCTGATTAAGCTGGTCGGCGGCTGCCAGTCCCGCGGGACCCGATCCGATGACCGCGACCTTTTTGCCGCTGCGGACTGCCGGGATCCGGGGCTGCATCCAGCCCTTCTTAAAGCCGGTCTCTATCAGGAACAGCTCATTGTCATGGGTGGTAACGGGCTCTTCTATCATGCCCAGGATACAGGCCTTCTCGCACAGGGCGGGGCATACACGGCCGGTGAACTCCGGAAAGCTGCTGGTCTTTACCAGACGCTGCAGGGCATGACGCATGTCGCCGCGGTAGAGCAGATCGTTCCACTCCGGGATCAGGTTGTGCAGCGGACAGCCGGTAACCATGCCGCCCAGGTTTATCGCGCTCTGGCAGAAAGGTACGCCGCAGTTCATGCAGCGTGCGCCCTGGCGGCGGCGCTCTTCTTCCGGAAGCCGCCGGTATAATTCATCGTAATTGCGGATCCGTTCCTTTACCGGAACGTATTCGTTGTTTTTTCTATCATATTCTAAGAATCCAGTTTCTTTTCCCATTATTGATAAGCCCCCGCTTTCATGCAGATCAGACTGACAGTTCCCTGAATGCTTCCCACTCTGCCCGTTCAGGCGACAGCCCGCGGCTTTCGTACATGCCCATTTTCAGGATCATCCGGCGGTAATCATCCGGAATGATCTTCTTAAAGGAAGGAAGATATTTCTCAAAATGTTCTGTGACCTCACGGCCTACAGAAGATCCGGTTGCCTGTACATATTCGCAGAGGATCTTGAACAGTTCGTCCCGGTCTGCCTCTTCGATGACTTCTTCCATGCTGACCATCTTTTTGTTGATGCTGCGGTAAAGTTTGTGCTCAGGATCCAGGACATAGGCAATACCGCCGCTCATGCCGGCCGCGAAGTTCTTGCCGATGGATCCCAGAATGACCGCCCGGCCGCCGGTCATGTATTCCAGACCGTGGTCGCCGCAGCCCTCCGCTACCGCGATAGCTCCGCTGTTGCGGACGCAGAAACGCTCGCCGGCTATTCCATTTACAAAAAGCTTTCCGGATGTAGCACCGTAAAGAGCTACGTTTCCGATGATGCAGTTCTCCTCGGGCCTGAACTTCGAACCGTCCGGAGGCGTAATGATGATCTTGCCGCCGGAAAGTCCCTTGCCTACACCATCATTGGCATCTCCCTTGAGGATAATGGTCTCACCCTTAGGAATAAAGGCGCCCAGTGACTGGCCGGCACCGCCCTCAGCGTTAATAACGATGGTGTCTTCCGGAAGGCTGCCTCCGAAATGTCTTGTGATCTCAGATCCGAGGATCGTTCCGAAGGACCGGTCGGTGCTGGAGATCTTCACCTGGGCTGATGCCGGGCTTCCGTCCGCCAGACTCTTGTGGAAAGCCGGAAGCAGGACAGATACATCCTTTGTCTTCTCAAGGTGGAAATCATAACGGCAGGAAGGATCATGCCGGCGTCCCTGCGCCCCCGCGTAAGCTGCGTTTGTCAGGTAGGAAACATCGATCAGATTTGCTCTGCGGGTCACCTGGTGCTCCTTCTTCTTGAGGCAGTCGCAGCGTCCGATCATCTCATCCATGGTCCGGAAACCGAGCTTTGCCATGATCTCTCTCACCTGCTCTGCTATGAAGAGCATGAAATTCATGACATGTTCGGGCTTGCCGCGGAAGTTCTTGCGCAGCTTCTCGTTCTGGGTGGCAATGCCCACCGGACAGGTATCCTTGTTGCAGACACGCATCATCATACAGCCCATGCAGACCAGAGGAGCGGTCGCAAAGGCGAATTCATCGGCTCCCATCAGAGCTGCCACGGCAACGTCGCGTCCGCTCATGAGCTTGCCGTCTGTCTCCACAACGACTCTGTCCCGCAGTCCGTTGTCTATCAGGGCCTGCTGGGTCTGGACCAGGCCGAGCTCCCAGGGAAGGCCGGCATTGTGGATGGATGTCAGCGGAGCCGCACCGGTACCGCCGTCAAATCCGGAGATCAGGATGACGTCCGCGCCGGCCTTGGCAACGCCGCAGGCTATGGTTCCGACGCCGTCCTCTGAAACCAGCTTGACACTGATGCGGGCATCACGGTTGGCATTTTTCAGATCGTAGATCAGCTCCGCCAGGTCCTCTATGGAGTAAATGTCATGGTGAGGCGGAGGCGAGATCAGCTGCACACCCGGTGTCGAATAGCGGATGTGGGCAACAGTCGGGTAAACCTTCTTGCCCGGAAGATTGCCGCCCTCGCCGGGCTTGGCGCCCTGGGCTATCTTTATCTGGATCTCCTTTGCTGAATTCAGATAGGCGCTGGTGACGCCGAAGCGGGCCGATGCGACCTGCTTGACCGCGCTGTTGCGCTCTGTTCCGTAGCGCTCCGGATCCTCGCCGCCCTCACCGGTGTTGGACCGGCCGCCCAGACGGTTCATGGCCACAGCCATGGTCTCGTGGGCTTCCCGGGAAATAGATCCGAAGGACATGGCGCCGATCTGGAAGCGGTGAACAATGGAGGACGCCGGTTCTACCTCTTCTATGGGTACCGGCGGATTCTTGGAATCAAAGGCCAGCAGACCCCGCAGGGTATGCGGAAGCTCATTGTCCACGATATCAGTGTATTTGCGGAATGTCTCATAATCACCATCACGAACCGCTTTCTGCAGGAGGACAATGGTCATGGGATTATAAAGGTGGTCTTCCTTGCCGTCACCGGTATACTGACGATGGTATCCGATAGAATCTACCGTCTCATCGACGCCCAGACCCATGGGATCGAATGCCCGGTCATGACGCCACGCCACGCCTTCCTCTATCTCTTTCAGACCGATGCCGCCGACAACGCTGACAACACCTGTAAAGTAATTGTCTATAACTTCACTGTTCAGGCCCACCGCCTCAAAGATACGCGCCGACTGGTAGGACTGGATGGTACTGATGCCCATCTTGGCGGCTACCTTTACGATGCCTGCCAGAACAGCAGAATTGTAATCTTCTATAGCCG
Source organism: uncultured Eubacteriales bacterium (assembly GCA_900317095.1). Lineage (GTDB taxonomy): Bacteria > Bacillota > Clostridia > Lachnospirales > Lachnospiraceae > UBA2912. Next base: position 11,959 of record ONFL01000024.1, read on the forward strand.
CGTGATAATCCTTATCCAGAACACCGGTCCGGATCATCTCCGCTATGCATTCATGGGCCAGATAAGGATAAATAGCTCTGGCGCCGAAGGAAAGCAGGGCTGCCATCTGGTGAACATTCCTGGGCTCGCCGGTCTCTATGAGGATGGAAACCTGGGTCCTCTTCTTTGTCCTTACCAGATGCTGCTCCAGGGCGGATACCGCCAGCAGAGAGGGAATCGGTACATGGTTCTCATCTATGCCGCGGTCGGACAGGATAATGATATTGCAGCCTCTGGCACTGGCCCGGTCAGCCTGTACGGTCAGCCGGTCAAGCGCTTTCTTGAGGGAAGTATTCTTATAATAAAGGATGGGGATCACCGCGGACCGCAGTCCGGGCTCATTGAGGGCTGCGATCTTCATCATATCCACACCGGTCAGGATGGGGTTGTTGATCTCCAGGACCTTGCAGTTGGCGCTCTTCTCCGAAAGAAGGTTGCCGTCCGAGCCGACGTAGACCGTGGTGTCGGTGACGATCTTCTCACGCAGAGAATCTATAGGAGGATTTGTAACCTGGGCGAAAAGCTGCTTGAAATAAGAGAAAAGCAGCTGATGATTCTCAGACAGGACTGCCAGCGGAATATCATGTCCCATAGAACCGGTAGGCTCCAGGCCATTCTCCGCCATGGGCAGGATCATATCCCGGATATCTTCATAACTGTAGCCGAATACCTTATAGAAACGGTCCAGTTCCTCGTCCGTGTGTTCCGGCAGCCGCTTATTGGGGATCTTCAGCTCTGACAGATGGCGCAGGTTCATATCCAGCCACTCGCCGTAGGGTTCCCGCGTCGCATAGTGCATCTTGCACTCTTCATCGGAAATGATCCTGCCGGCCTTCATATCTATCAGCAGGATCCTGCCGGGCATAAGCCGGGACTTCTTTACGATGTTCTCCGCCGGAACATCCAGGGCGCCTACCTCGGAGGAAAGGATCAGACGGCCGTCATCTGTGATATAGTAGCGGGAAGGCCGCAGACCATTCCGGTCCAGGGTCGCTCCGAAAACCTCGCCGTCCGTGAACAGGACCGCTGCCGGTCCGTCCCAAGGCTCCATCATGGTTGCATAATAATGGTAGAAATCTTTCTTATCCCGGTTGATGGCCGGATCGTGCTTCCAAGGCTCCGGGATCAGCATCATCATCGCCAGAGCCGGATCCATGCCGTTCATGACGAAGAATTCAAGAGTATTGTCCAGCATGGCGGAATCGCTGCCCTTGCCTGCGATGACCGGGAATATCTTGTCGGAATATTTGTCAGCAAATGTCCCGGACATGGTCTCTTCCCGGGCCAGCATACGGTCTATATTGCCGCGGATGGTATTGATCTCGCCATTATGGCAGATCATCCGGTAGGGATGCGCCCGCTCCCAGCTGGGAGTGGTGTTGGTCGAGAAACGGGAATGAACTTCGGCACAGGCGACCTCAAACGAAGGATCGCGCAGATCGTCAAAGAAGCGGCGCAGCTGGTCTACCAGGAACATGCCCTTGTAGACGATGGTCCGGCAGGAGAAGGAACAGATGTAAGTGTCCTCAGAGCTCTGCTCGAACTCCCTTCTTGCCACATACAGGCGGCGGTCAAAGTCAAAATCTGTCTCCGCGTCTGCGGGTCTCTCCACAAATGCCTGCCAGATGGAAGGGGCGCTGTCCTTTGCCAGGTCGCCCAGGATCTCCGGGTGAACGGGAACCTTGCGCCAGCCCAGGAAGCGCAGGCCGTTCTTCTCCATGATCACGATAAAGAGCCGCTTGGCAATGGTCCTCTGCATCTTATCCTGAGGGAAGAATATCATGCCGATGCCATAACTGCCGGGGCCGCCAGTGGTAATATCCGCCTGCCTGGCTGCTTTTGAAAAGAAGGAATCCGAAATCTGGGTGAGAATACCTACGCCGTCTCCGACCTTCCCGCTGGCGTCCTTTCCTGCGCGATGCTCCAGCTTTTCTACGATGGAAAGCGCATCGGAAAGCACCCTGTGGTCGCGATGCCCGTCTATATTGACAACTGCGCCTATACCGCAGGCATCATGTTCTTTCAGTGATGCATATAACTTCTTTCTGTATTCATCACTCATACTGTCAAATTCCTCCTGACTGTTTATTCAAATAAAAAAACAAGGACGCTGCGGATCAGCTGTGCTGATTCAAAGCATCCTTGCCCCTATCTTCACGTTTGAAAAAAACATCCTTGTTTCGTTGAGTTAAATAGTAACTCTTATAAAATTGTTTGTCAAGGGCTGTTTCTAACTGCGGCACAAAATATCAGTCTCCGATATGTTCTCTGACCTTCTGGCTGATCAGCCGCATGGCTTTGCCCCGGTGGCTGATGGCATTCTTCTGCTCCGGAGCCAGCTGCGCGCTTGTACAGCCATACTGCGGCAGATAGAATATGGGGTCGTAGCCGAAGCCGTTCTGACCGGCTTCTTCATAAGCAATACGGCCCTCCATGGTCCCTCTGACTACATCCGTGCTGCCGTCGGGATAAGCCGCTGCCGCCGCACAGACAAAGCGGGCGGTCCTCTTCTCATCCGGCACGCCGTCCAGCCTTTCTATCAGCTTCGCGTTCTTTATGCGGTAGGAAGTATCCTTGCCCATGTAGCGGGCCGAATAAATGCCCGGCTCCCCGTTCAGATAATCTATCTCCAGGCCGGAATCGTCTGCCAGGGTGATGGCTCCTGTCATCCGACAGACTGCCTCCGCCTTTATCTTCGCATTCTCTTCAAATGTTGTGCCATTCTCCTCTACATCCACATCGATCCCGCACTCCTTCAGGGTGCGGATCTGTACCGGCGAGTCCGCGAAAATCTCCCTGATCTCCCGGACCTTATCCTGATTGTTCGTCGCAAATATGATCTCTGTCATCTTTTTCTCCTTATAAATGCTTTCGCAGGCAGCCCTTACTGCTGCCGCGGATCGGTAAAGGCTTTCAGGCAGGCATTGCCGCCGGTCTTATCCTCCAGCCTGGTCCAGGTCTGGAAATCATTGCTCATATAAGTCTCCCCGTCTGAAAGATCCGCGTTTTCCGCTGCCGGATTCTTCTGATATTCCAGTGCCACCGGCTGCTGTGCGCCTTCTGTGCGGATGTCGATGATAAGGGCAAATTTCCGGCCGGCCGCCAGGGCCTGGCTCTGCTCCAGGGGGATCGTAAAATAGCCTGCTTCAGGCAGATAACCGCTCTGCAGGATCTTTTTGCTGTCAAAATCCTCGACTCCCTCAAAGGCCGGCACCAGATAAATATCGTACCAGGTGTCCGGACCCGTGGCATAGAAGGAAACAGCCTTTAAGTCCTCCTGGCCCCGGGCCTGATATACCGCGGCAAAGCAGGCCGACGAGCTGTTATATCCCGTAGAACCGCTCCAGCCCAGCAGGTCATCCTGATAAATGTTTCCATAATTATCCGCCGGTTCCACGCCGGTATAGGCACAGCCCTCGCTGCCGATCTGCTTATCACAATAGGAAATATAGAAATAGCCGTTGTCCCCGAAGTACTCGCCCCAGCTGTTCTTGCAGAGAAAAGCACCGTCCCGTTCCGGCTGCGAAAGGAAATTCTCCCGGGAATAGTTGTCATCCCAGCCTATGATATCTATCTCATGGTTGCAGCCGGCGCCGCCTGTGTAATAGTAGGAAGCTGTATCCTCGTTATAGTAGTTCAGCAGCTCGTCATAATAGGGACTGGCATAGATGGAAGTCTGGACCTCCCCGTAAGTGCTGACCAGTCTTTTGATCTGATCGAAATCCCGGTCTCTGAGAAAAACAGCGTCCTGGACATGGACAGCTGCTTTTGCAGAATCCGGTGAGACGCCGTCCCCGTATGGATCCTCCTCTTCAGTCACCGGTCCCCGCCAGCTGGCAAAATATGCCAGGGCCATGGTGTGGTCGCCGCCATCGTCCATGCCTGTGGAAAATCCGCTCTTATTGACAAGATGATCTTCTGAAAAATCCCACTTCTGGTCTGGCAGCAGAGCAGATTCCAGGGCCGATGTGGATGCAAAAGCCCAGCAGGTCCCCCAGCTTCCCTGGTCGCGGACCCCTGTTGTCCGTCCATGCTCGCGCAGGTCATAACGGGCCGGCAGTTCCTCCTCCGCTTCCGGCGGTGACAGCAGATCCGCCCTGGCCTGCTTCACATCAAAGCTGTACTGAAAACCCAGGGCTCGGGCTGCTTCTGTCAGATCTGCCCTGCCCTCCTCATCCAGAGAAAGCGATGTAGCTGCATCCCCGCGCCGCAGGCTCACGCCGGTCGTGCCGACCCAGGCCGTACTGCAGCAGAGCAGGTCATTGAGCTGGCTGGCCGGCAGCCACAGCCGCAGATCGGGAGCCATATAAAGTCCTTCTATCCGGGCTTCTTCTCCGTCCACATAGACCGACACCTGCCCGCGGTTCAGCCGCAGAGCTGTCACCCGGTCCGCTATATCCCGAAAAAGTACCATTTCTCCGGAATCTGTACACCCGGACGCGAATACCGCGGTGACGGCAGCCAGCAGGAGCAGGAGGGCGCTCCTTATTCGTTTCAATCTCACTTAAATATCCCTTCTTCTCAGTTCTCCGGTCTGCGTCTGGGCGGTTTCGGCCCCATAAACTGATAGAAATAGGTCTTGATCATACCGTTGTAGATCTTCCGGTTCTTGTCCGCCTCGCGCCCGATATAGCGCTCCGCGTCCTCATAGGAAGTAATAACAAACCAGGACCAGCTGTCCAGGCGGCGGAAGGCCTCCCCCATCTCCCGATAAAGAGCAGGAAGTGCTTCCTTTTCCTCAAGCCGCTCGCCGTAGGGCGGATTTGTAATGATAAATCCGTATTTTTTCGGATTGTGCAGCTCGCTCACGGGCCGTCTCTGAAAATGGATATACTCATCGACTCCGGCCTGGCGCGCGTTCTCCATGGCGACCCTGATCACATGCCCATCTATATCGTAGCCCTGAATATTCATGTCCCGGTCGGGGACTGCCAGGTCCTCCGCCTCGCCGGCAGCCTCGTACCAGGCTTTGCGCGGAAGGATATTTGTCCATTTCTCAGCCGTAAATTCACGGCCCAGGCCAGGGGCGATATTTGCCCCGATCATGGCTGCTTCTATAGGAAATGTCCCGCTGCCGCAGAAGGGGTCCACCAGGATCCGGTCATGGTGCCAGGGTGTGAGCATAATCAGAGCACTGGCCAGGGTCTCCGAAAGCGGTGCCGCCCCGTGCAGCCTGCGGTAGCCTCTCTTGTGCAGAGACTCACCTGATGTGTCCAGAGCGACCGTCACCTCATTGTTGAGAATAAAAACCTTTAAGGGATAATCGTCCCCGTCCTCCGGGAACCAGTCCACCTTATAAGTCTCCTTCAGCTTCTCCACAACCGCTTTCTTGACGATCCGCTGGATATCGGAACTGCTGAAGAGCTTACTGCGGGCTGTCGAAGCCTTCTTGACCCAAAAGCGCCCGTTTTTGGGAATAAAATGATCCCAATCCAGAGCCCGCGTCCCTTCAAATAGTTCATCAAATGTCAGAGCTTTAAAACGTCCGGCGCAAAGCAGCACCCGTTCCGCCGTGCGCAGGAAAATGTTGGCCCTGGCGATAGCATCCGCGTCTCCCCGGAACATGACCCGGCCGTCCCCTACCTGACTGATCTCATAGCCCAGATCCAGAATCTCCCGCTTGAGAACCGCCTCCGTCCCGAAATGGCAGAGGGCCGCGTATTCATAATTAAAGTTCTCACCCATACTTCTATAAAATCCTCTTTCGTCATTCCGCTCCCGCGGAAATCGTACTGTTTTTTCATTGTACGATTTACAAAGACTTTTTTCAACCTCTGCCTCATTTTTCTCTGTCAACGCTTACAGAAAGCAGATTGTATTTTGCCATTTCGTCTGCTATACTTTATGCAGATATACAAGATTTAATATACATATTTGATAGATTATATATGAAAATGGAGTCTTCTTATGAAAATAATAGATATCTTACAGCAGGACAAAGTCACACTCTCCTTTGAGGTATTTCCTCCCAAAAAGGAATCCTCCTTTGAAAGCGTACAGAATGCCGCCCGGGTCATCGCAGCCCTGCGGCCTGATTTCATCAGCATAACCTACGGCGCGGCAGCCAGCGGCAACAGCCGCTTCACCATGAAACTGGCCGACAGTATCCACCGCGATTTCGGCAGCGAAGTCCTCCCTCACCTGACCTGCGTCAACTCCAGTCATGAATTCGTAAAGGATATGATCCAGTCTTACAAGGAGCTGGGAATAGACAACATCATGACCCTGCGCGGCGATCTGCCTGAGGACGGCAATGTCACCGGAGACTACCAGCACGCCAGTGATCTCATTCAGGATATAAAGTCCCAGGGCGATTTCTGTATAGGCGGCGCCTGCTATCCGGAAGGCCATGTCGAATCGAAAAACAAGGCCGAAGATATTAAATATCTGAAATTAAAGGTGGACAGCGGCTGCGATTTCCTGACGACCCAGATGTTCTTTGACAACAACATCTTCTACAATTTTCTCTACCGCATCCGCGAGGCCGGTATCCAGGTGCCGGTTCTGGCCGGCATCATGCCCATCACCAACGCGTCGCAGCTTGGCCGCAGCGTCCAGTTGTCCGGCTCCAACGTCCCGGAACGCTTCCGGGCTATCGTAGATTATTTCGGATCCAGCCCGGCTGCCATGAAGCAGGCAGGCATCATCTACGCCAGTGAACAGATCGTGGACCTGATCGCCAATGGTATAAAGCATATCCATGTCTACACCATGAACCATCCGGATGTGGCTGCCGCGATCATGAGCAACCTGTCTGCCATTCTCAACAACTGAAAATCATATGTAAAGATCCGGGCGCAGGCCGGCAGAAGTTTACGGCAGTACCTCCAGCCAGTAGCCGTCCGGATCTTCACAGAAATAAATTCCCATAGTCGGATTCTCAAAACATATGCATCCCATCTCTTCATGCTTCTTATGAGCTGCCGCGAAATCCTCAGCCCGGAAGGCCAGATGAAATTCATCCTCTCCCAGATCGTATTTCTGCGGATGATCTTTAAGCCATGTCAGCTCCAGCTCAAAATTATCGTCATCACCCTGCATATAAACAATGGTGAAATCATCCTGGGTATTTCTGCGGACTTCATGCAGATCAAAAGCCTTCTCATAGAAAGAAATGGACTTGTCCAGATCTGAAACATTGAGATTTTCATGAATCATACGGAATTTCATTAACAACTTCCCTCCTTGTGATAAGCGAAACGAAAGGTGCCTCGCGTAACTAAAAGATCCACAGAATTCGTCTGTGGATCTTTTAAGCGTGCGTGACAGGATTCGAACCCGCGACACCTTGGTCCGTAGCCAAGTGCTCTATCCAGCTGAGCTACACACACACAATATTCAGTTTTACAGAAGCTAAAATGCCGGCGACCGGAATCGAACCGGTACGAACGATTAGGTCCGCAGGATTTTAAGTCCTGTGCGTCTGCCAGTTCCGCCACGCCGGCAAAATGGAACCTATAGGGCTCGAACCTATGACCCTCTGCTTGTAAGGCAGATGCTCTCCCAGCTGAGCTAAGATTCCGCATTATAATAAGTTTAAAGCCA
>ONFL01000059.1 GCA_900317095.1 uncultured Eubacteriales bacterium
TGTGAATCTGATCCGCACTGCAGATAATAAGGAAGGTCTGATGCGGCAGCTGGCAGCCGGCGGCTTCCGGGATATTACCCGCATCGCTTCCTCTTCTCCGCAGATGTGGGAGTCTATCTGCCTGGAGAATAAGGAGCCGATCCTGCAGATCCTGCAGGAATATCAGGATTCCCTCAGCCAGGTTGCAGATGCCATCCGCGGCGGCGAAGGCAGCAGACTGGAAGAATTCTTCACAGAAGCAAAGAATTACCGGGATGATATGCCTACCCGCATGCATGGCAGCCTTAATCCTGCCTATGAGATCTACACCTACATTCCGGATGAATCCGGCGCCATCGCGACCATCGCAACCATCCTGGCCGCCAACGGCGTAAGTATCAAGAACATTTCGGTCATCCACAACCGGGAATTTGAAGACGGCGTCCTGCGCGTGGAATTCTACCGGGAAGAAGATCTGGAAAAGGCTGTCACTTTGCTGAACCGGCATTCCTACAAGATCCGCAGGCGTTCCTGACGGTTTTTCAGGCGTTAAATACCAGCCGGTCCATGCGGTCGAATGCCTCGCGGATCCGGCTGGTGGGGGATGCCAGATTCAGGCGGATGCACTGCGGTCCCTCAAAGAGATGGCCGTCCTGCCAGCCGATCCCGTAGTTCCAGCCCTTATGCAGCAGGTCTTTCTGCTGCATGCCGTGCCTGTTCAGCCAGCCCGAACAGTCCAGAAACATCATATAAGTGCCTTCCGTGCGGAAAGCTTCAACCCCGTCAAATTTTGCCTGAACCGTCTCCCAGGCCAGATCTACATTTTCCGAGAGCACCGGCAGCAGCTGCGTCAGCCAGTTATTGCCCTCCTCGCTGTAAGCACCGATCAGGGCATGCTGGGAGAGGACATTCATGCTGTTATAGACCAGCTTTGAACTGATGCCCTGAACCCGTTCCCGGACGGGCCTGTTATAGATCACGCTGTAGCTGCCGATCAGTCCCGCCAGGTTAAATGTCTTTGACGGCGCGTAAAAGGCAATTGCGTGTTCATGTGCCCAGTCACTGACAGACTGGACCGGTGTATATACATGATCTCTTAATATCAGATCAGACCAGATCTCATCCGTAATGACCCAGACATTATTTCTCTCATAGACTTCCATGGCTTCCCGGATCTCCCGGGCAGACCAGACTCTTCCGCAGGGATTGTGGGGATTGCAGAAAATAGCGGTATGAATATGGTTCTCTCTGATCCTGCGTTCCATATCCTCATAATCCATGCGCCAAACTCCCTCTTTATCCTTCACGAGAGGACTGTGCACAATGTGAAAGCCGTTGTTCTTTAATGCCATGGTAAATCCCATATATGTAGGGCTGTGCACCAGTACAGGATCGCCGGGAGAGGCAAATGCCTTCAGAGCAGACACCACTCCGCCCAGAACACCGTTCTCATAACCGATATCTTCGCGGCGGATATCATCTGTATGCTTGCGGAGCCTGTGCCAGTAAGCGATCGCGTCATAATAGGCATCACTGGGCAAAAAATAACCGAAGGCCGGATGACTGGCTCTTTCAATAATAGCATCAGTGATAGACCTGGCCGTCGGGAAATTCATATCTGCCACCCACATGGGAATAAAATCATATCCTTCGACAGGCCTGGCAGGGGCAAAACCGGCCGGCATGGTATAAATGCCGTCCACCGCTATAGAATCATGTCCGTTTCTCTCAAGTAATGTTTCAAAATCGTATTTCATTTATCTCTGTCCTGTTTTTCCTTCCGCCTGCAGACATGCTGTACTCAGAAATCGACACTCATCACATCGCTGAGCCGGTTTTCCATCAGAAAATGATAGGCGTCAACCAGATCATCGGTGCTGAAATTCTGAAGAGACCCGGATATCCAGGACTTCAGAAGATAGAGAAGGGTAATGACACAATGGTCTGCCACCAGGGAACGGGATATCAGCTGATTGGAAGTAGACGGCTGCTGGTAGACAGGCTTTAACATATCCATAAACAGATCGTACAGGTGGTTATGCACGATCGTTTCAAAAGAATTCTGCCCCTTTACCTCAAAGGCTTTCTTATAAAAATCACCGTCGTTCCTCGCGCAGGTGAAAAGCATCTTGATGCCCTCGTGGTATAATCCCTGCTCAAACATGGGACGTACCTTCTCCACGATCTCGTCAACAAAGATCCACTCAAGTACCTCGTACTTATCGCAGAAATAATTGTAGAAGGTAGGCCGGATCACCCCAGCTGCATCCGTAATCATCTTTATGGTGATCTTTTCAAAAGGATGCTTCTGCATGAGACCCTTCAGGCTCTCACTGATCAGCGTCTTGGTCATCTTCTTACGGCGTTCCACCTGTTTCACTCCCTCTTATCTCTCATGTCTCAGACTTTTTTCATAGTAGTATATCATAAATCTCAAAATATGAAAACAATACGAAACACACTTTGCGAGTTTCGCTTGTTATCGCGGCGTTCGTCGAGTGGACATGCGAGCATGTCCGTTCGACTCACTGCTCGCGTAAATAAAAATAACCGGACTGACTGCTCAGCCCGGTTATTTATCCGATTCTCCTGTCCGGAGATTATATTACATGGCATTTGCCTCTTTGTGAGCCTTTTTCTTCAGGTCACGATCATAGTTGCTGTACTGTCTCTCGCGGTGGGTTTCCTCTGCCCAGATCTTCTCCGCGTGATCCTTCCACTCTTTAGCATAGGGCTCGCACTTTGCGCACAGATGCTCTACAGATTCGGGAGACTCAAGATTTGTGCTGTGAGCATTCGTCTCATGGACCATCTTCTGCAGGAATTCAGGATTCTCCAGCATCGGACAGGGTCTGAGATGATTTTCGTTAAAGGGCTGTCCCTTATGGTAAGCCATGAACAGAGGGCTCTGCAGCATCTCCAGGATCGTATCGTTATGAATGTTGGAATTGGAGTAATGGATAAATACACAGGGCTCCGCGTCGCCGTTAGAGTTAATATGGAAGTAGTTTCTTCCGCCTGCAATACATCCGCCTACATACTCGCCGTCATTCTGGAAATCCATAGGATAGAACAGAACGTCCGAATCCTCGGAACGGATCTGGCGGATCCTCTTGATCATATACTCGCGCTGTTCCATAGTGGGCATGAGCTCCGGAACCGCATTGTTGCCGACAGGCATATAGTGGAAGAAGAAACCATATCTTGCACCCTTGTCTGCGATCAGATGGAAGAAATCATCACTGGTAACGGCTTCTACATTCGCTCTGGTATAGCAGATGGAAGTTCCGAAGATGATGCCATACTTCTTGAACAGATCCATAGCATTCATAACAGCTGCATAATGGCCCTCGCCGCGGCGGGCGTCATTTGTCTCCGGAGTGCCTTCAATGGAAAGAAGGAATGTCAGATTGCCAAGGCGGACAACTTCCTTGCAGAAATCCTCGTCTACCAGAGTAGAGTTGGTGAACATGGCAAACTCTACATCATGATGCTTCTCGGCAAGACGAAGGATATCCTTTTTCCTTACCAGGGGCTCGCCGCCGGTCATCAGATAGAGGTAGACGCCCAGCTCCTTGCCCTGGGTAACGATCTTATCCATATCCTCAAAGGACATGTTGTATTTCCTGCCATAGGTGCCGGACCAGCATCCCTCGCAGTGCATATTGCAGGCAGAGGTAGGATCAAAGAGGATCAGCCAGGGAATGTTGCACTGATAGATCTCTCTGTTGCGGCGGATCATCTTTGTTCCGCGGATGAAAGCCTCATAACCCAGATTCAGAAGGAACATCTTGGCGACGTTGGGATTGGTCTCATCCACTATATGATCAATAAACTTAACCCAGCGGTTCTCCGGATTGCTCAGATAATTCCTTACCTTCTCGAAGCTCTCATGGGAGTAATCTCCCTTCCAGAATGACTCTGCCCAGTCGACCAGCTCACAGTATGTCTTTCCTCTTTCTTTTTTCGCTTTGGAAAGTATATGGTCGATAAGTACACTCAGAGCAACTCTCTGTACCTTATGTGAAACCTTATCCAGTGATGCATTCATGTTAATTCCCTCTCTTTCAGACGCAGGTCATAGATCCCGGCCGGTCAGCCGGATCCGATTTGATTTCATCCGGCAGGACCGGATCATTTTTTATAAAGACTTCCTCAGGCGGCCATATAGCGGAAAATAATATTCACCGCAGTCAGCAGAAGAAGAACTCCTCCAATGTTGTAAGCTGCCCTCTTTCCTTCGTATCCCAGCCTGTAGCCTGTATACAGGCCCAGGATAACCATGATGACGGTCACGATCAGCTGGAGCAGCATCGAATAATAGATGTTTACATTCATAAAGCTGAGGCCGAATCCCGCGATCAGTGCGTCGATACTGGTAAAAAACGCAGCGCCGACCACCTGTCCGTACTTGATATCCGTCAGTCTCTCATCTACCGGTTTGTTCTTCCAGGCTTTATAAAGCATAAGAAGCCCCAGCGCTACAAACACGATAACACCGAACAGATCCCATACATTCGTAATCTTGCCGGCTGCCTTCTCTACCGCCGGGATCTTCATGATAGCCCAGCCTCCCAGCAGCGCCAGAACCTGCCAGATGCAGAAGATCACGCACATACGGATCAGCCGGTGCCGGTCAATTCGCAGCAGCAGGGCGCCGAAACAGACAACAACTGCATAGACATCCAGCGAAATGCCCACTACCACAATGAGTATTTCAATCAGGCCCATCTCTTATCTATCATCCTCCCGCTGTTCATCCCCAGGCGAAAGCGCTTCGCCGGCCTTTTTATTTCTCCCTTTTATCAATCTTGCTTATAATAACTGAAAATCAAATTACTGTACAGCTTCAAAAGCAAAAAAAGTGTCAGTAAACGAATACATATCCTTCTTTTTGTATTCGTTTACTGACAATGCAGCTTTTTCTGCTTATTATTTCTGAGTCCTGCCATGGCAGAACTTATATTTTTTACCGCTTCCGCAGGGACAGGGATCATTGCGGCCGATCTTCTTCGGCTTTACGACCGTACCAGATTTCTTCTGTTCCTTATAAAGTTCTTTTCTTCTTTCTTCCGGTATAAGGTCATCCCACTCGGGAAGGGTATAGAGCCATTCTGCTTTGGCCCCTACCATATTATAGTAGAGCTTTTCCAGATCTACGTCTATGGAAACCTGCGAATCAGCCTCGATATCCTTTACCGGATTGGGCGTACGGACGCTCTCGTTAATGCCGTCCAGAAAAGCGCCGAAGTAAACAACATCCATTCCGAACTGATCTGCCAGCTCCTGTACAGTCCCTGTATATATCTGGGCAGGCTGAGAAAGGATCTTCTCATAGACTGCCTTTTCTTTTGTATAATAATCTGCCCAGAAGCGCTCTGCCATCTGGCGGTTCTGGTTATGTTTTTCTGCCAGCTCATCCCACTGCTGCATAAGTGTCATAATCTATCACCTTTTCCTTATCTGAAAATATCTACTGAATCAACATCGCGTCTCCAAAGGAGAAGAAGCGGTATCTGTTTTCAACCGCGATCCTGTAAGCATTGAGGATATGCTCCCGCCCTGCAAAGGCGGATACCAGCATAACCAGTGTGGACTCCGGAAGATGGAAATTCGTAATCAGCGCGTCTACGCACTTAAAGCGGTAGCCCGGGTAGATAAAAATACTTGTCCAGCCGCCTGCAGCCTTCATCATGCCGTCTTCTCCCGCAACAGATTCCAGCGTACGCGTGCTCGTGGTCCCTACTGCCACCACCCGCCGGCCGGCAGCTTTCGCGGCGTTAATCTTATCTGCCGCTTCCTGGCTTACCTGGTAATATTCGCTGTGCATGTGGTGATCCTGAATGTTATCCACCTTAACCGGACGGAATGTTCCCAGACCTACATGCAGGGTAATTCGCGCGATCTGCACGCCCTTATCCTCTATCTGTCTGAGAAGCTCCGGCGTAAAGTGCAGACCTGCAGTCGGCGCCGCGGCACTGCCGTCGTGGACTGCGTATACAGTCTGATACCGGTTCTTGTCCTTCAGCTTGTGCTTAATATAAGGCGGCAGCGGCATCTCACCGAGCTGATCGAGAATTTCCTCAAAAATCCCCTCATATTCAAAATGGATCAGCCGGTTTCCTTCATCTACCACATCCACGACCTCTCCCTTGAGAAGGCCGTCCCCGAAATCTATGCGGACACCCTTGCGGGCCTTACGGCCGGGCTTAACCAGGGTCTCCCAGACATCTCCCTGCAGCCGGCGCAGGAGAAGGACTTCTATTCCGGCACCGGTTTCTTCTTTTACTCCATACAGACGGGCCGGGATAACCCTGGTATCATTGATGACCAGACAGTCTCCCGGATCCAGATATTCCAGCACATCCCGGAAGATCCGGTGCTGGATCTGCCCGGTCTGCCGGTCCAGAACCATCAGTCTGGAAGAGGACCGGTCCGGCAGCGGATCCTGCGCTATCAGTTCCTGGGGCAGATCATAGTAAAAATCACTTGTCTTCATATCGCTGTCAGCTTATTTCCTGAGTTCGATCCCCAGCTTTTCAAGGCCGAAAAGGATCCGATCCATAACAACGTTAACTTCTTTATCCTCCAGAGTGCGGTCATTAGCACGGAAGGTGATCGTATAGGCAAGGGATTTGTATCCTTCCTTGATCTGCTCGCCTTCATAGATATCGAAGAGCGCGTAGCCCTCCAGAATATGCCCGCCATTTTCGCGGATGACTTCCTCTATCTGTCCTGCCAGGATCTGTCTGGGAACAACCATGCTGATATCACGGCTGACAGCGGGATGCTTTGCAATACCCGTGAAGAGACGGTCAAAACTTGCTTTTGCGTAGATCTTCGGCATATCGATCACTGCAATATAAACTCTGGTCCTGATATCATAGGCGTCGCATACATCGGGATGGACCTCACCCAGATACCCTATGGTCTCACCATCATAGATGATCGCCGCCTGACGGCCGGGATGCAGATAATTCTTCCCTGCCTGAGGGTCGTAGGTTACGATATCCTTCATGCCGACCCGCTCCAGGAACTCTTCGCAGACACCCTTCATGGTATAGAAATCTCCCTTTCCATAAAATCCAAGGGTAAACTGCGTGCGCTCATCCGGGTAGTCCGTCGGCGGAAGCTCCTCTGCCAGATAGATCCTGGCCATCTCAAAGAGCCGGACATCCTTGTTGCGGCGGTTGTAGTTTCTGGAAAGAGACTGCAGTATGCCGTTCAGGGGGAGGGTACGCATGATAGAATAATCCTCTCCCTGGGGATTGGCGATGGTAATGGCGCGGCGGAGCGGATCATCTGCGTCCAGATTCAGTCGGTCAAATACCTTCGGACTTTCGAAAGAAAATGTCATAGCCTCGGAAAAACCACAGAAACGCGCGGTTTCTTTGGCAGCATTGTTCACTCTCTCCTCAAAAGAAATCCCTCCGGAAGTGGTCTGGCCGCTGGGGAGCGTCTCCGGTATATTCGCATAGCCATAGAAACGGGCGGCCTCCTCAGCCAGATCCGCGCATCCCAGCAGATCCTGGCGGAAAGTAGGGATCTTTACAACATTTCTCTCTTTATCATAAGAAAGATCGATCTTTTCGAAATAACGGATCATCTGCTCGGGGCTGATATCCGTCCCCAGGAGATGATTGATGCGGTCCGGCTGGAAAGGAATATCCCAGGGCTTCTTCGGCGCGGGATAGACATCGACCATTCCTCCGACGACCTCGCCGCAGCCAAGCAGCTCAACCAGCTGGCAGGCACGGTCTATGGCCTGGCTGGCAAGGTTGGGATCCAGTCCCTTCTCAAACTTTGCCTGGGCGTCTGTGTGCATGCCCAGCTTCTTGCCTGACAGACGGATATTGGTGCCGTTAAAGCAGGCTGCCTCAAAGAGGACAGCTTCCACGTCATTTGTGATCATGGAATTCTCACCGCCCATGATGCCGGCAATCCCGATCGGCTCCTTATCGTCGCAGATCATCAGCACAGAGCTGTCCAGGATGTGTTCCTGTCCGTCAAGGGTCGTATATTTCTCACCGTCCTGGGCGCGGCGGACAATGATCTTCCCGCCGTCTATCGTAGAAAGATCATATGCATGCATGGGCTGGCCGAATTCTTCCATAACGTAATTGGTGATATCGACGATATTGTTGATGGGCCGGATCCCCTGCGCTGCCAGCCTGCGCTGCATCCATTCCGGTGAAGGCCCGATCTTTATATTCCTGCAGACTCTCGCCGTATAGCGGGGGCACAGATCCGGATCCTTAACCTCTACTTTAATGAAGTCGTTGACGTCCTCATCATTGCCGGTCTTATCTACGACCGGGAGCTGGAGGGGGCTGCCGAATGTAGCCGCGGCTTCCCTGGCAATACCGATGATACTGAAGCAGTCCACGCGGTTAGAGGTGATCTCATACTCAACAATGGCATCATCCAGTCCCAGGGCCTTTACCGCATCATCGCCGGGCTTAAGGTCATCACGGCCGCGAAAGATGTAGATCCCGTTCTCAGGGGCATCCGGATACATATCACGGCTGGAACCCAGCTCTTCTATGGAGCACATCATACCATTGCTGACAACACCGCGCAGCTTGCCCTTCTTGATCTTAATGCCGTTTTCCGGAGGAGTTGAACCATCATGTCCCCCGGCTACTCTTCCGCCGTCAAGAACAACCGGTACCATCGCCCCTTTAAATACATTAGGCGCTCCGGTCACGATCTGCATATCCTCGCCTGCCCCCACGTTCACCTGGCAGATAACCAGATGATCGGCATCCGGGTGCTTCTCGATCTTATCAATCACGCCGATGACGATCTTATCCAGATTTTTATCCATCTCGGTGAAAAATTCACCCTTGGAACCGGAGAGCGTCATAGCGTCCATATATTCCTGCGGACCCATATCCCGGATTCCCGGTACCAGGTCTTTTATCCATTTTAATGAAGTTCTCATCTTCTCTTCTTCCTCCCGCGCCTTAGAACTGTTTCAGGAAACGAATGTCGTTCTCATACATATTATGCATGTCGTCAATCTCATACTTAAGCATGGCGATCCGCTCAAGGCCGACACCGAAGGCGAATCCCTGATACTCGTTGGGATCGATGCCGCTCATCTCCAGTACATGCGGGTGTACCATACCGCAGCCGAGGATCTCGATCCATCCTTCGCCCTTGCAGACGCGGCAGCCCTTGCCGCCGCACTTAAAGCAGGTAACATCCATCTCGGCGCTGGGCTCTGTGAAAGGGAAATGATGGGGACGGAACTTTACCCGTGTTCCTTCTCCGAACAGCTGACGGGCGAACTCTGCCAGGGTTCCTTTCAGGTCAGCAAATGTAACGTTCTTATCGATAACCAGGCCTTCAATCTGGTGGAAAACCGGAGAATGCGTTGCATCGAGCTCATCGGCGCGGAATACGCGTCCGGGCGCGATCATACGGATAGGCAGCTTCTCTTTCTCCATGGTATGAACCTGCACACCGGAAGTCTGCGTGCGAAGGAGAAGATCCTTTGTGATATAGAATGTATCCTGCTCGTCCTTTGCCGGATGGTTAGCGGGGATATTCAGGGCTTCAAAGTTGTAGTAGTCTTTCTCAATCTCGGGTCCGTCAATGACCTCGTATCCCATGCCGACGAAGATCCGTTCTACTTCCTCCAGCGCGATGCTGTTGGGATGAAGATGGCCAAGGCTGTTCCTCTTTGCGGGAAGGGTAACATCGATCACCTCGGAGCGAAGCTGAAGCTTTCTTGCCCTTTGAGCAAGATCCTTCTTCATCTGCTCCATGTTCGCTTCGATCTCCTCCCGGGTGCTGTTCACCAGCTTGCCGAAAGCCGGCCTGTCCTTGGGCGGAATGGTCTTCATGGACTTCATGATCTCGGTGAGGACACCCTTCTTGCCCAGTACAGACACCCTGATATCATTCAAAGCGTTCATATCCTGGGCAGTCCTGATCTTCTCTAATGCATCTTCTTTGATTTTCTGCAGTTTTTCATTCATCGTTCCATTCGTATGACTGCCGTCATGTACTCCTTTCCCTTATCCGCTATGAAAAAAAGTCCCTTCCTGTATTCTGCAAAGGGACCAATAAATCATCTGATTTTAGTGCCTTTTCTATTTTAATCGCATTCAAAATTCTTGTCAATAGGCCGCTCCTTGTAACAAAAGGGGATCCATGATATCATCATATTAACAGCCGGCAGCTGACAGATCAGCACCTGCCGGCCGACAAAACAGGAGGAGAAATATGTGGAATTTCCGTCGGATCATTCATCTTTTTATTCAAAAAGCGACAAGAGATCACGTCGGTACCTATTCTGCACAGGCAGCCTATTTTATTCTGCTTTCCTCTCTGCCTTTTGCCATCCTGCTTCTTACCCTGCTCCAGTATCTGCCCCTGTCATTTGATGACCTTCTGGGCATTACCCGGTCTTTGCTTCCGGGCGCCGCGTCGGCTATGATAGAGGACATCCTGCAGGAAGTCTACGAGCGTTCTACGGTTGCCCTGACCTCCTTTACCATCATCTTCGTCCTCTGGTCGGCAGGCCGGGCTATTTTCACCATTACCGGCGGGATCAATGAGATCTATTCCATCCGCGAAAGCCGCCGCTATCTTCATCTGCGGATCCTGGCCATGATCTACACATTTCTGCTGGCCTTTGCCCTGCTTCTGATCCTGATGCTGCTGGTCTTCGGCCGTCAGATCATTGCGCAGACAGCACAGGTCTTTCCCAGGATCCACCACATCTTCGTTATGATCATGAGTATGCGCCTGCTGATCATGTTCGTAATCCTGAATTTATTTTTTATATTCGTATATATGCTGCTGCCCAACCGGAAGACAAAGTTTACCCATGTTCTGCCGGGAAGTCTGGTCTGTTCCCTGGGCTGGATCATTACATCCTATATATTTGCCTATCTCTTTCACTATACGACAAATTTTTCCTATATGTATGGAAGCCTGGCCGGCATCATGATGATCATGCTGCTGCTTTACTGGTACATGTACCAGCTGTTTTTGGGAGCGGAATTCAACCTCTTCCTCTACCCGGAGGATTCGGGGCTGAAGCCGGAGCAGAGAAGGAATATATTCCGCTGACAGGCAGAACAGAACATTTAAAAAAGGAAGAAAAGCATTCCCGTCTGCGGACTGACTTTTCTTCCTTATTGGTTATTCGAACTCACTAAGCAAAAGGTGATTCTAAACAAATTTGAATAGGTTCTGTGATATTTCGTGACTCCATTTGTGTTCAGTTATCCTGCTTATATGGGTTATCTGAACTTTTGTTATCAA
>ONFL01000080.1 GCA_900317095.1 uncultured Eubacteriales bacterium
CGCCTGCTGGCTGCCGGAAGACGGCTTATGGAGGTCATCCGTCACAATGAGGGCGGTACAAATAAAGACCTTACAAAATTCACCAATGAGATCAACAGCCTCTGCGACCGCTGGGACCGCTGATCCTGGCAGACTTTACTTTTTAAGGTGGATAGTGTATGATAAACAAGTCAAAGAATATTTAGCAGGAGGTCTGATCCGATGGCAGAAGAGAAAGAATCAAGAGTTGATTATATGATATATGACAAGGGATCCCTGGGACAGGTAAGGGTCGCGGATGAGGTCCTTTCCGTTATCGCCGGCATCTCCACCATGGAGGTGAATGGCGTTGCGGCCATGGCCGGAAGCAATGACAGTCTCCGCCGCGAGATCATCAGCAGACTGGGCATGAAGGTGCTCAGCAATGGCGTTCACACGGCTGTCGAGAATGGAAAGGTAACCGCGGATATCTCAGTCGTTCTTGAGAGCGGCGCCCATATTCCCGATGTTACCGCTGCGATCCAGGACAAGGTTGCAGGCTCGATCGAGACGATGACCGGCCTGCCGGTAGCTGCCGTGAACGTAACTGTCGCCGACGTTAAACTGGAAGACGAATAAGAAGGCAGGAGATGCCGTTTGTAACACGAGGAGGACACATCGAAAGATGCTTGCTGCACGATCGGTCTGTCCTCCGTTTTTTGGAAGGAGGAGAGCGCCCTTCTTTGCAGACTGGGAGGACGCCCGGCACGTAATATATGAAGAGAAAAGAACTCAGGGAACAGATATTTCTGCTGCTGTTCCGCTTCGATTTTTATCCGGAGGAAGAACTGCAGGAGCAGGAGGACAACTATTTCAGCCTGCTGGACGAGCCGCTTGCCCCGAAGGATGAAGAGTATATCCGCAATAAGGCGCAGGCCGTCGCAGCCCGGACGGCGCAGCTGGATGAGATCATCAACGCGAAGACAACAGGCTGGAAGACCAGCCGTATGGGGAAAGTGGATCTGGTCCTGATCCGTCTTGCTGTGTATGAGATGGAATATGACGAAGATGTTCCTGTCGGCGTTGCCATAAATGAGGCGGTAGAACTTGCCAAAAAGTACGGGACAGACAAGTCTCCTGCTTTCGTGAACGGAGTGCTGGCGAGGATCGCAGGATGAATGTCTACTCTGTTTCTGCCGTGAACCGCTATATCAGCGGCATGTTTGCAGGCGACAGTCTTCTGCGCAATATTTTTGTAAAGGGAGAGATCTCCAACTGCAAGTATCACTCCTCAGGGCATATTTACTTTACGCTCAAGGATGAGGGCGGCGCCATATCCGGTGTCATGTTTTACCGCAGCCGGGCCAGGGGCCTGAACTTCCGGCTGGAGAACGGCATGTCTGTCATCGTGCATGGCTATATCCGTGTCTACGAAGCGGCAGGGCGCTATGAGCTTTACGCCGTCCAGTTCCAGCAGGAAGGCTCCGGCATTCTCTATGAACGCTTTGAAGCTCTTAAGAAGAAACTGGACAGTGAAGGACTGTTTGACCCGCAGCATAAGAAGAAGATCCCTCCTTTTGTACAGACGCTGGGAGTGGTAGGTGCCGCGGGCAGCGCCGGGCTGCAGGATATTTACAATATCGCCCGGCGGCGGAATCCCTGGATCCGCATCATTCACGCGAATGCCCAGGTGCAGGGCAGGGGCGCCGCGGAAGATATCGCCAGAGCCGTGAAGGCCATGGACGATATGCATCCGGATGTTATGATCGTGGGGCGCGGCGGAGGTTCTATAGAAGATCTCTGGGCCTTTAATGAGGAGATCGTGGCCAGGACCGTCTATGCATGCAGGACGCCGGTCATCTCCGCGGTCGGTCACCAGACAGATTATACGATCATAGATTTTGTATCCGATCAGCGGGCCCCTACACCTTCTGCCGCTGCGGAGCTGGCTGTGCCGGACATCCGCCTGGTCCTGGACAGGATCCGCCAGTATGCATATCTGCTGGACAGCCGCATGGACAGCGCGCTAAGTGCCTGCTCGGGCCGCCTTTCCTATTACCGGGAGGCCGTCCGCCGCATGGATCCCATGATGGTGCTTACCCAGCAGCGCAGATCTCTGCTGGATAAGGAGCAGCATCTGAATATAATGATGGATCACTCTCTGGAGGCTGCCAGAAGGAGGGCGGACACAGGCAGGCGCCTGGACCTGCTCTTTGACCGGACTATGACCGGAGCGAAATCTTCCCTGCAGCTCAGGGCCAGATCTCTGGAGGCTGTTTCTCCTCTGAAGGTGCTGGCGCGGGGATATTCCCATGTGACCGATGAGCAGGGGCACACCGTTTCCCGGGCCGGGCAGCTGCACAGGGGGCAGCTGGTCCACATCCGGATGGAAGACGGGAGTGCAGATGCCCGGGTGGAGAAGACAGGAGGATCATAAAGTGGAAGAGAACAGACAGGCGCCGCAGGGTGCTGAAGATAAAAAGAAAACGCTGGAAGAAGCATTTGCGGAGCTGGACGGACTGATCGCCAGGATGGAGAAGAAGGATATCCCTCTGGAGGAGTCTTTTGAGCTTTACCGCAGGGGCATGCAGCTGGTAGAATTCTGCAATAGTTCCATCGACAGGGTGGAGAAGCAGGTCATTGAGATACGGGGAGCGGACAGTGATGAGCTCGTTTGATGAATTATTACTAGAAAGAACGCAGGAAGCCGAACAGATCGTGCTGTCTTTCCTTCCGGAAGATAAGGGAAAGCAGAAGACTATATTCAAGGCCATGAATTATAGTGTGAAAGCCGGCGGAAAGAGACTGCGGCCGGTGCTTATGGCGCAGGCTTTCCGTTTCTTTGGCGGCAGAGACATGCAGATCATTGCCCCCTTCATGGCGGCCATCGAGATGATCCACACATATTCTCTGATCCATGATGATCTGCCGGCTCTGGACAACGACGACTACCGCAGAGGCAGGCTGACAAACCACAAGGTCTTCGGCGAGGATATGGCGATCCTTGCCGGGGATGCTCTGCAGAGTTACGCATATGAGGTCGCGGCAAAGGCCGCCCGGCAGCAGGTACAGAAGGATCCGCAGATGGGACTGCGCTGTGCGCAGGCTATGTGCTATCTGACGGCCCTGCCCGGTATATACGGCATGGTCGGCGGCCAGGTCGTGGATGTGGAACTGGCGGGAAAGCCGATAGACGCGGATACTATGAAGTTTATATTTGAGCTCAAGACCGGAGCCATGATCCGGGCAGCTCTGGACATAGGTGCCTGCATGGGCGGCGCGGACGCGCAGCAGCAGGGAGAGGTCGATGCCATCGGTTATAATATAGGCATGGCTTTCCAGATCCGCGATGATATCCTTGATGTGATCGGCAGCCAGGATAAGCTGGGCAAGCCTGTCGGCAGCGATGAGAAGAATGACAAGACCACATGGGTCAGCCTTTTTGGAATAGATCAGGCGCAGGCTGATGTCCGCAGTTATTCACAGGCAGCCCTGGACGGGATCGCCGCCTTAAGGAAAGGGGCGGACCCGGAGGATGATTTTCTGTATGAACTGACCCGCTGGCTGACCCTGCGGGATCATTAAGAGAAGGTGCTGAATTTGCCGAATTTGCTTGATAGAATAAATGAGCCCAATGACATCCGCAAGATCCGGCCGGAGGACTATCCTGCTCTGGCAAAGGAGATCCGGGAACTGATCCTTAAGACCGTGAGCAGCAATGGCGGCCACCTGGCATCCAACCTGGGTGTGGTTGAGCTGACCATGGCTCTGCACCTGAGCATGAATTTTCCCAATGACCGTCTGGTCTGGGATGTCGGGCATCAGAGCTACACCCACAAGATCCTTACAGGAAGAAAGAAGGATTTTGCTTCGCTGCGGACATTTGGGGGCATCAGCGGATTTCCCAGAAGAAGCGAGAGTCCCTGCGACTGCTTCGGAGCCGGACACAGTTCGACGTCTATATCAGCAGCCCTGGGCATGGCCCGGGCCAGAGATCTGCTGAAAGAGAACCGCACGATCGCCGCGGTGATCGGTGACGGCTCACTGACCGGCGGTATGGCTTATGAGGCTCTGAACAATCTTTCCCGTCTTAAAAGCAATATGATCGTCGTTGTCAATGACAATCATATGTCCATCTCGGAAAATGTCGGCGGGCTTTCTACGCATTTTGCCATGCTGCGGACCCGGGAATCTTACCTGGAGTTCAAGAAGGATGTCGAGCGCACCCTGCGGCAGATCCCGAGGATCGGAGGAAGCCTGGCCCGCAGTGTCAAGTATTCCAAAGATCAGTTCCGCCAGCTCTTTGTCCGCGGCGGTATTTTCGAAGATTTTGGCATAAAGTATATCGGACCCGTGGACGGACATGATGTCCGCTCCATGGTACGGATCTTCAACGCAATAAAGCTGATGGATGAACCGGTCATCGTCCATGTCGTGACCCAGAAGGGAAGGGGGTATGCTCCGGCGGAGAAGGATCCTTCTCTTTTCCACGGGATCGGAAAGTTCGATCTGGAGACCGGCATCCCGGAGAAGTCTTCCGGTGAATCCTGGACGGATGTTTTTTCAAAGAAGATCGTGGGAATGGCCAGGGAGCATCATGACATAACTGCTGCCACGGCTGCCATGCCCGACGGCACCGGGCTGCACCGGTTCGCGGAGCGTTTTCCCCGCCGCTTCTTTGATGTGGGCATAGCAGAACAGCATGCCGTGACATTTGCCGCCGGCCTGGCGGCAGGCGGCCTGCGGCCTTTTGTGGCTGTCTATTCCTCTTTCTTCCAGAGGGCTTACGACCAGATCATCCATGACGTCTGTATCCAGAAGCTGCCGGTTGTGTTCTGCGTAGACCGGGCGGGTCTGGTAGGCGCTGACGGGGAGACGCATCAGGGTATTTTCGACCTGTCTTTTATGTCCGGCATTCCGGACATGGTCGTGATGGCGCCCAAGAACAGTTTTGAACTTACTGCCATGCTCGAATACGCCTATGAGCTGGAGTGCCCGGTCAGCCTGCGCTATGGACGGGGTGCTGCCTACAACGGCCTCGAACAGATGCAGGCTCCTCTGGAAAGAGGGAAAAGCGAGCTGATCCGGCAGGGGGACCAGGTCATGTTCTTTGCCCTCGGCAGCATGGTAGAGTGTGCCGTGCAGGCGGCGGATCTGCTGGCCCGGCGGGGCATCAGCGCCGGGGTGGTCAATGCCCGCTTTGCGAAACCCATTGACGAAGAAGCACTCGGTCTGGCGGCGGATCAGGGGAAACTGATCGTCACCATGGAAGAGAACCTGCTGGCAGGGGGCTACGGGGAGGCGGCCGCTGATTATCTTGCCCTGCATCATCCCGGTGCCAGGATCATGCATGTCGGCATAGAGGATCGTTTTGTGCCTCATGGAAGCGTCGATCAGCTGCGGAAGATGCTGGGCATTGACCCGCAGTCTGTGGCAGAGCGCACAGCGGCATTTCTTGAGAATGCGGAAGACGGAGGGCAGCAATGAAGGAAAGGCTGGATGTGCTTCTGGTAGAACAGGGTTTTTTCCCTTCCCGGGAAAAGGCTAAGGCTACGATCATGGCCGGCGATGTATTTGTCAACGGCCAGCGGGAGGACAAGGCAGGAAGCACATTTGACCCGCAGAAATCCACAATAGAGGTGCGGGCCAAAAAGCTTGCCTATGTCAGCCGGGGCGGTCTCAAGCTTGAGAAAGCGGTGCAGGTTTTCCGGCTGAATTTTACGGGTATGACCTGCCTGGACATCGGATCTTCCACGGGCGGCTTTACGGACTGTATGCTGCAGAACGGGGCAGAGAAGGTTTATGCTGTTGATGTAGGCCGGGGTCAGCTGGACTGGAAGCTGCGGCAGGACCCCCGCGTGGTCAGCATGGAAAAGACAAATTTCCGCTATGTGACCCGGCAGCAGATCCCGGACCCCATAGATTTTGCCTGCTGCGATGTTGCTTTCATTTCTCTGCGTCTGATCCTGGGACCGGCATTTGCCCTCCTGCGGGAAGGAGCGCAGATGGTCTGCCTGATAAAGCCTCAGTTTGAGGCCGGCCGCGACAAAGTCGGCAAGAAGGGCGTCGTTCGGGACAAAGGGGTGCACAGGGATGTTATCCTGATGATAACGGAATTTGCCGTCAGCAGCGGATTCAGACTGCTGGCGCTGGATTATTCCCCCATCCGCGGCCCCGAAGGGAATATAGAATACCTACTGTATATGGAAAAGCCGGCTGCCGGAGAAAGCGGGCCCGGCCTGGTTATAGATGATGCCGCGGCTGCATCCGTTGTGGAGGCTGCCCACGCAGAACTGGAGTAGATCATGAAGAAATTTGCTCTGCTTGTCAACCATACCAAGGATCCCGGTCTGGCTGTAACGAAAGCCATCCGTGATTATCTGAACTGCGCAGGTGCTTCCTGCCTGGTGCCGGACAAAAGAGGCGGGCAGGCAGAGGGGACTTTTCTGGGCATACCTGCGGATACGGAGTGTGCCCTGACTCTGGGCGGAGACGGAACCCTGCTTACGGCTGCCCAGGATCTTTTCCGGGAGGGACTGGATATTCCTTTATTCGGGATCAATATGGGGACACTGGGCTTTCTTACATCCGCGGAACAGAAGGATCTGCCGGCCTGTCTGGACTGTCTGCTGGCAGATAAGTATATAGTGGATGAACGCAGGGTCATCACCGGAACGGTACTCCACGAAGGTCAGCCGCAGATGACCAGCCCCGCTCTTAATGATATTGTCGTAGCCAGGGCGGGTTACTCGCGCATCGTAGATCTGAAGATCTATGTAAACGAAGAACTGCTCAACCTTTACAGCGCAGACGGCGTCATTATTTCCACAGCGACCGGGTCCACCGGCTATAATCTCTCTGCGGGCGGCCCTATTATCCTGCCGCAGACGGATGTTATGGTCATCAGCCCGATCTGCCCCCATTCCCTGCAGGCCAGGAGTATCATTGTTCCCGGCTATGACGAGATCCGGGTGGAGATCGGCAGACGGAGCAAGACGCAGAGTGATGAAGCAATCGCGACCTTTGACGGTCAGCTTGCCCAGCAGATGCAGGTGCAGGACTGTGTGACCGTGCGCCGGGCAGACAGGACGGTCAAGATCCTGCGTATGCCGGGCAACGGCCTTTACCGGATCCTCCGGCATAAGCTTGGAAGCGTGAATCAGTAGGAGGCAATGACATGAAGTCCAAAAGACAGGCAAAGATCGTGGAACTGATCTCACAAAGAGATATTGAGACCCAGGAAGAGCTGGCGGCTCTTTTGAACCAGGCCGGTTTTTCGGTGACGCAGGCAACGGTATCCCGGGATATCCGCGCCCTTAAGCTGTCCAAGATCAACACTCCTTCCGGGAAGCAGAAATACGTGCTGATAGAGGATTCGGATGAGGCCGGCAGGATGGGACGGGTACTCCGGGAGGGCTATGTTTCCAGTACGGGCGCCAGCAACCTTGTGGTGATCCATACGGTATCCGGTATGGCCATGGCAGTGGCGGCGGCTATAGACGGCATGGATTTCCCCGGCCTGGCAGGCTGCATTGCCGGGGATGACACGGTTTTCTGTGCCGTAAAGGAGAGAGCCGATGTAGACGCGCTGATGGAAGAGATCCACAGCCTGACAGGAACCCGCTGACAGCTTTTCTTTTTTGGCAGGCACTGCCTGCTCTTCGCAGTCCAGGCCGGTACTTTCTATAAGACCGGCTTTTTAAGAAAGTATGTATAAGGAGATCAACAATGCTTGAGAGTATTCATGTACAGAATATGGCCTTGATCGACGAGGCTTTCGTCCGTTTTGGACCGAAGCTGAATATACTTACAGGAGAAACCGGCGCCGGCAAGTCCGTCATCATCGGCTCTGTCAGCATGGCGCTGGGCGGGAAAGCTTCAAGAGATATCATCCGCACCGGTGCAAAGTATGCCAGTGCGGAGCTTGTTTTTACAGATACCGGCCTTCGTGTACGCCAGCTGCTGGAGGAGCTGGATCTGCCTGTGGATGGTGATGCCGTCACCATCTCACGTCGTCTGACCCAGACAAGATCTGTAGCCCGGATCAACGGAGAAGCTGTGTCTGTGGCCATTCTGCAGCAGCTGGCCGGACAGCTGATAGATATCCATGGTCAGCACGAGCATCAGTCCCTGCTGCACCGGGAGAACCAGATTGCCATTCTCGACCGTTACGCCAGAGACAAGACCGGGCCTCTGAAAAGCGAATTGTCTTCCCTCTGGAAGCAGTACACAGCAATAAAAAAAGAATGCGCGCAGGCTGTGACCGATCAGGCGAAGAGGAACAGCGAGATAGATTTTCTCCGTTTCCAGATTGGGGAGATAGATGATGCCGCCCTGGTGGAGGGGGAAGAGGAAAAACTGGATAAGGCTTTCAGGAAGATGAGCAATGCCCGTGACATGATGGAAAATGTAGCCCGGGCCCACAGCCTGACAGGCGACGATGCCCAGGATGGTGCCGGAAGCCGGATCGGAGAAGCCATTCATGAACTTTCTGCCATTGAAAGGTTTGATGAAGGACTGACCCCTCTGCTGCAGCAGCTGAACGATGTAGAAGCTCTGCTCAACGATTTCAACAGGGATCTGGCATCCTATGAGGAAGATCTGGTATTCGATGAGGAAGAGTACCAGAGGACCCAGGACCGGCTGAGCCTGATCCTGCACCTGAAATCCAAATACGGCAGCAGTGTGGGCGAGGTTCTCGCTTATCGGGATGCCTGCGCCGCAAAGCTGGACCGGCTGGTTAATTACGAGGCTTATCTGACAGGCCTGCAGAAGAGAATGAAAGAGAGCAAAGAGAAGGTAGCCGCGGTCTGCAGCCGGCTGACCACTGTCCGCACAGAGGCGGCAAAGGTTCTGGAGAAGCAGATGACCGACAGCCTGATAGACCTTAATTTTCTGGATGTCCGCTTCCAGATCAGGGTCAGTCCTCTGGAACATTTTACTGAAAACGGAGGGGACGATGTGGAATTCCTGATTTCCACAAACCCCGGCGAAGCCATGCGGCCGCTGGAAAAGGTGGCCAGCGGCGGCGAGCTGTCCAGGATCATGCTGGCGGTAAAATCGGTTCTGGCAGATTCTGACGCCGTGCAGACGCTGATATTTGATGAGATAGATACAGGGATCAGCGGGCGGACGGCCCAGAAGGTTTCCGAGAAAATGGCAGGACTGGCGGACAGCCACCAGCTGATCTGCATCACCCATCTGCCGCAGATCGCGGCTATGGCGGACAGCCATTTCCTGATCGAGAAAAGCAGCGACGGAAGCCGGACCGCTGCCAGCATCCATCTTCTGAAGGAAGATGAGTCGATAAAGGAGCTGGCACGTATGCTGGGCGGTGTGCAGATCACGGACGCTGTACTGGCCAGCGCGGGAGAGATGCGGTCCCTGGCGGAGCGGGAAAAGAAAGCATTAAGGCAGAAAAAATCATAAAAGCACTTTTTATCGATCTGGAAGAGAGAAAAGCCCGGCAGCTGCCGGGCCTTTTCTTTACGGAGAGTGCTGTCTCCATTGTCTTATGCAGATATTTGTGATCAGTCTTCAAAACGGATCTTGCGGTAGTTCTTCTTGCCCCGGCGAAGTACGAAGTCTTCCTTGTTGATCTGTTCCGGCTCATAGAATTTCTTAAGATCCGTGATGCGTTCCCCGTTTACGGCAACGCCTCCCTGCTCTATGGCGCGGCGGGCTTCGGAACGGCTCTTGCACAGCCCGCTTACTGTCAGTATGCCCTGCAGGTCTATCTTTCCGTCTGTCAGATCCGCTGTGTGGATCACGGATTCGGGCATATTTGCCGCTGCTCCTGAGGAGAAAAGGGCACGGGCGCTCTCCTGGGCTTTCTGAGCCTCCTCCTCGCCGTGAACAAGCTTTGTAAGCTCAAAGGCGAGTATTTCCTTGGCTTTATTGAGCTGGCTGCCTTCCCATCTATCCATGTCATCTATCTCTTCCAGAGGAAGGAATGTCAGCATCCGCAGACACTTAAGAACGTCGGCATCCGCCACATTTCTCCAGTACTGATAAAACTCAAAGGGGGAAGTCTTGTTGGGGTCAAGCCATACAGCGCCGGATACGGTCTTGCCCATCTTCTTGCCCTCGGAGTTGAGCAGGAGGGTGATGGTCATGGCGTCAGCATCGCCCTGCAGCTTGCGGCGGATCAGCTCTGTTCCCGCAAGCATATTAGACCACTGGTCATCGCCGCCGAACTGAAGATTGCAGCCGTACTTCTGATACAGGGTATAGAAATCATAGCTCTGCATGATCATGTAGTTGAATTCCAGGAAGGACAGACCCTTGTCCCAGCGGTTCTTATAACATTCGGCAGCCAGCATACGGTTAACTGTGAAATGAGCTCCCACTTCGCGGAGCAGTTCCACATAATTAAGACCCAGCAGCCAGTCTGCGTTGTTGACGATCAGTGCCTTGCCATCGGAAAAATCTATGAAGCGGGCCATCTGTTTTTTGAAGCACTCTATATTGTGATCTATGGTTTCTTTTGTAAGCATCTTGCGCATGTCGGTCTTGCCGGAAGGGTCGCCTACCATGCCGGTTCCTCCGCCCAGCAGGGCGATGGGCTTATTGCCTGCCATCTGCAGCCTCTTCATAAGGCACAGGGCCATAAAGTGACCGACATGGAGGCTGTCAGCTGTGGGGTCGAAACCGATATAGAATGTTGCCTTTCCATCATCAACAAATTCTCTCACGCGGTCCTCGTCTGTAACCTGGGCGATCAGACCGCGGCGGGTCAGTTCTTCGTAAATTTTCATCAAAATATCCTCCTGGGTATCATAGTATGGATCCTTCTGCCCTTCAGGGGGCCGGTTTTCCAATTATAAAAAAATCCCCGTCCCTAAAAGGACGAGGAAATGATTCGCGTTACCACCTTTTTTCACCGCAGGCTCACACATGCGGCCTTGGCAGGTACTTTTGTACCTGCAGCATCTATAACGGGTGCATCCGGCGCAGCCTACTGGCGCTCTCCCGCACGAAAACAGCGGAAAAGGGGTTCAGTGCGCAGCTCGCAGATGTATTCAGCAGTTCCTTAGCTTATGCCTCGCAGCGTCCGGCAATTCTCTGAAAGCCTCCGGAGTGCCTACTTATTCTGGTCTCAGCTTTTCAACAACGGTATTATATCGGCTGCAGGAGAAATTGTCAAGGAGGACGGCAGGGGTTAGTTCAGATGACTTTCGTTGATTTATCAGACAATATAGACTATACTGAAGTTAGAACAAACTATTGGAAATCCGGTCTTTGATGCCTGACGGCAGGCCGGCTTTGCACTGATGGAAGGAGCCGGGCGAATGGAAAATATTATTCTGGTGCCGCTTCCTTTAAGTGACAGCCAGAAACTGAAGCTTGAGGCAGCGGCGCCGGGCTGGCAGTTTATATACGCAGAACGCAGTCATGTTGATCCGGAGGATCTGAGAAGAGCACAGATCATAATAGGGAATCTGGCTCCGGAAGCCTTTGCGAAAGCAGAGAACCTGAAGTTCCTGCAGTTGTCTTCTGCAGGGGCGGATGCCTATGTGAAACCTGGCGTTCTTCCTGAGGGAACCATATTGACAAATGCAACCGGCGCCTATGACCGGCCGGTGGCAGAGTATGCATTTGCAGCGGTTCTCATGCTGATGAAGAAATTCCATTTATACAGAGACAATCAAAACCGGTCGGAGTGGATAAAAGAGGGTCGTGTGCGTTCACTTTCTGAGTCTGTGGTGCTGATAGCGGGACTGGGCAATATAGGTCTCTGTCTGGCCCGGATGCTGAAGGCAGCAGGAGCGGAGGTGATCGGCATCAGGCGGCACGCTTCGGAACCTCCTGCCTATGTGGACAGACTATATGTTGAAGGAGAGATAGATTCTGTCCTTCCGGAGGCGGATGTGGTTATCTCCATCCTGCCTTCCACTGAAGAGACCCGGAATTTCTTTGACCGGAACCGTTTTGCGCAGATGCAGAAGGGAACCATTTTTGTGAATGCCGGCCGCGGAGATGCTGTTGATGAGTCTGCGCTGCTGCAGGCACTGCGCAGCCGTCATCTGGAGGCAGCAGCAATTGATGTGACAGAACAGGAACCGCTTCCGGCGGACAGTCCTCTTTGGCAGGAGCCGAATCTGTTCATTACGCCTCACGTGGCGGGCGGGTTCAATCTGATCACAGACTGCCATCAGTCCTATACCCTCAATAAGGTAACAGAGATTGCCGCAGACAATCTGCGGGCTTTTCTGGCCGGCGGTCCCATGAGGAATCTGGTCGATTTCAGTACCGGGTATTGCAGGAAACAGGATTAGTGCATATGGGCTGCCGGGAAAGACTTCCGGCGTACAGGGGGGATCACATGGAACTGAAGAGTCTGCTGGAGCAGGATAAAGAGCGGCTGCTTGCCGCGCTGGAGGGCGCGAAGACCCAGGAGAGGGCACTGGCGGTGATGGCGGATGAGCTTGACAGCCTTCTGCTCCGCTGCAATGAGCAGTGTCAGGAACCTGCGGTACGCAGCTGCTCCGCCGCAATGGTGGAGGCGGCCAGAGGAATCCTTCCCGCCGCGGCTGCACATGGAGAACCGGTCGTCTGGGAATATCGGAATGGAGAGAACATGGAAAGAAAGTCTCCTCTGCCTGCGGCGCTTTTCATAGCAGGAATGGCCGGCGCTCTTCTCAGCGGTCTGCTGGGATCCCTTTCCCTCTGGGTCCGCTGGGGCGGTCTTGCCGTCTGTCTGGGCTGTGCTTATCTTTCGGCTTCCCTTGACAGAAGGAAGGCTGACAGCCGCAAAGGAGAGAATGTCCGGCAGATGGTGGAAATACCTGTAGATGCCCGGCGAAGCTACAGCGGTCTGCTGACCCTTGCGGGACAGATGGATCGGATCCTTTCCAGGGTACAGGCGGAAGAGGAAGAACGCAGGAGGAACGGACAGGGACAGCAGACCCAGGAGGAGATAGACCTGCTGGCTTCCCTTCTGGAGGCGGCGGCCAGTGGGGACGGAGAATACGCGCTGGACCAGCTTGCCGGCGTGAAATATTATCTGCACCGCAAGGGCATAGAAGCCGTGGACTATGACGGGAGCAATGACCGGCTTTTCGATAAGATGCCGGCAAAACAGCCTGGAACCATACGGCCGGCTCTTGTACAGGGAGACAGGGTCCTCAAAAAGGGCCTTGCGGCCGGCTGACGGGAAACAGGAGTAAGCGGAATATATGGACAGATTTTTTGGATTTGATCTGGGAGACGCGGAGAGCGCATTGACGCGGATGGACAAAGAAGGCCAGGCGGCCCCTTCCCTGATTCCGGTCGACGGAGAAGAGAGCTTTATCACGGCATACAGTGCAGGGACGGACGGACAGATCCAGATCGGTGAGAAGGCCTGTTACAGCGGAAATGTGATCCGGCGCGGTCTGCGGTTTAAGAGCCGTTTCCTGACGGATTCCGGCGCGGCGGAAGATATCCGTATATTTTCTGCAGCTGTGCTGGGACTGCTCTATGCCGACGGAAGTCTTCGCAGAGACGAGGACTGTTGTTTCTACGTGGGCTGCCCAGCGGGCTGGGACAGCAACAGCCGCGAGCTCTACCGGGAAATATTCGAGAAGGCAGGCTATCCGCCGGTCAAGATCGTCTCCGAATCGCGGGCAGCCCTGGTCAGCGCCTGCCAGTCCCGCCATCTGCAGGTAGGATATAATATCCTGTCCCGGCCGGTCCTGGTGGTAGATATCGGGTCCTCGACAACAGATTTCGCCTATATCTGCGGCGGACATGAAGTCGAGATGCAGACCGCCGGCGAAGTATCCCTTGGCGGAGGGAAGATGGACGAGGCGCTGCTGGACCGGGCCCTGGATCAGAGTTCTGCCGGGAAAAAACTGCGGGATGTCTTCCGGGAAAGCCAGCCCTGGCGCAGTTACTGTGAATTCGCTGCCCGCCGTCTCAAGGAAAAGTATTATCAGGACGAGGAGTACTGGGCTGCCAACCCCTGTACACAGACGATCCTTGTCCGCTACGGGCGGCCGCTGAAGCTGACCCTGCGGATGGATGAACAGACAGCCGCCTATTTGACAGATGGGAAGCTGGATAATCTCGGAGGAAGGTCATTTCACGAAGAGTTTGTCAGCAGTCTGGAGGCAGTCGCACGGCAGATCAGCGGGCAGGAGCCGGAGCTAATATTTCTGACCGGCGGCGTATCAAGAATGAAGGCGGTAAGACAGTGGTGCCGTCAGGTATTCCCCCGGGCCGTGGTGATCTCAGGCGCACAGCCAGAATTCTCTATTGCCGTGGGCCTGGCCTGGAGTGCCCGCATAGACGAGGATATGCGGGATTTCCGGAATGAGCTGGAAGAGCTGCGGGCCGGCAGGATCGTTGAAGAGATCGTTTCCGGTCAGGTCACAGAACTTTATACTTCTGTTGTCAGTGCCCTGATCGGCCCCATCCTGGAGAATGCGGCCCAGCCGGTTTTTGAGCGCTGGCGCAGCGGAGAGATAGAACGTCTGGCGGATGTAGATGACGAGCTGGAAAGGGAGATTGGAAGCTGGCTTCATTCAGAAGACGCGAGAAACTGCCTGCGGGGGCCGGTGTCAGCCTGGATGCGCCCGGTCTGCGCGAAAGTGGAAGAGTACACGATGCCGATCTGCGCCCGCCATCATGTCCCCTATTCTGCACTGAGCCTGACATCTTTCTTTGCGGCTTCCGACCTCAACATTCGGGTGGAGGCCAGAAATATTTTTGCGGTCGATGAGATGACCCTGCTTATAGATTCTGTTATTTCCATTCTGGTCGGCCTCATATGCGGCGGCGGCGGGGTCGCCCTGATCTCCAGCGGCCCGGCTGGCATACTGGCAGGAATGATCGTGTCCATCGTCGTTCTTTTTCTGGGCAGGAACCGCATGGAAGAGGCCCTGCTGCAGGCAAAGATCCCGCGGCTGCTGCGAAAGACGGTTCCCAGGCACGCCCTGCGGAGCCGGGAGGAATCTATTGCTGCCAGAGTCCGGGACAATTTCCGGCAGGCTCTGGACCGGGGCGATTATAATGAAGTAACGGCCCAGCTGGTAGACGATATCTCCCGTCAGATAGAGCAGTGCCTGATAAAGATGGCGCAGATCGTTGAGATCCCGCTTGGCTAGGAGTTATTTATGTCATTACTGAGCAGAAAGAATCAGGAATATCTGAAGAATTTTAAGCTGAACGAAGAAGGTAAATATATTTACGAGGGCACACTTTTTCTCTGGAAAAAACCGCAGGAGAGAAAGAAGATGATCCGCAGGTTCTGGATCATGGCGGCCGTCATGATCGCGCTTCCTGTTGCTTCCGGATGCATCCCGGCGCCCGGCGTGAGTTTCATCGGCTATATTCTCATTCCCTACGCACTGAGCGTGACAGCGCCGGTCCTGTGCGCTTTTTCACTGTCCCGGCTGAGTTCGGAGGAGGATAAAGTCAGGGATTATATTTATAACAGCAGTGTCCGGCGGCTGCCCCGCCGCAGTCTGCTGTCCGCTGCTGCCTGTCTGGCAAGTGCGGCGGCGGAGATCATCTACATCGCAGGAAGCGGTTTTGGCAATAATCTGCTGTCCGCGCTGCTTTTCATTATCATGGAGGGAGCCGCGGCGGTTGTTTCCCTGCGCTTCAGGACAGAATTTACATCACTGCAGTGGGAGGAGGTCCCCGGGAAATAAGGAATATCAACTTTAAAAAGGATGCAGTTTCGACATGAACTGTCGAATAGTGTCGAAACATGACGAAATCTATCGACGATTGTCGAAATATAACACTTGAGCCTCACTATTTCCTTTTTTACAATAATAATAATTAAAGAGAATGGGAGGACGCCCTGTGATGAAACGGCATATTATCATTTGTGATGACGATTCTGTTATGATTGAAGCTATGGAGAAGGTGATCTGCGGTGACGCTGAGCTGGAGATCGTAGGAAAAGGAAAGAACGGAGTAGAAGCCATGGAGCTGGTACGCAGCAAGAAGCCGGACCTGATTCTGCTGGATCTTTTCATGCCTGTGATGGACGGCTTTGAGGTCCTTTCCAGTATCAACAGGAATTATCAACAGGAGAACCGTCCGAAAGTGATCGTAGTTACCGGTATTGCCAGGGATGCAGTTATCAGCAGGATCTTTGAACTCGGAGCCGATCATTATATCCTCAAGCCCATCCGCAGCCATGTGCTGCTGGAGCGGGTCCATGAGGTGCTTGACGGAAGCCGTCCTTCATCTGCTGCTGTCTTACCGGAGGATCTGCGGGAAGCCAGGAAGTATACAGAAGACGACGGAGGAATTGAAAGAGTGACGGATGCACTGCTGAGGCTGGGCATTCCGGTGAATCTTAATGGCTTTCAGTATCTGCGGGACGCGATCATGATCGCGGCAGAACGGCCGCAGGTAATGAACGCGGTCACCAAGGTACTTTATCCGACGGTAGCCAAGATGAACAATACCACGCCGTTCCGGGTTGAGCGATCGATCCGGAGTGCGATCAGCATTGCGTGGAACAGATGCAGAGAGAGCGTAATAGAAAGGCTGTTTGGCGGCACAGTAGACCCCGAGAGGGGAAAGCCTACCAACAGCGAGTTTATTGCCCTGATCGCGGACAGGGTCCGGATCAGGCAGCGGCTGTAGGATCAGAGGAGAACAGACATGAAGAAAATTTTATTTGCAGCTTCCGAGGCAGTTCCGTTTATTAAGACAGGAGGGCTGGCAGATGTTGTCGGATCACTCCCTAAGGCTTTTAACAGGGAGGAGTTTGATGTCCGGGTTGTCCTTCCCTTTTACCGGAAGATTCCCTGGAAGTACCGGGAAAAGTGCGAATATGTTTTAAACTATTACGTGGAGGTGGCCGGACAGTGGATCTATGCCGGTGTTTTTCAACTGAAGATGGATGGGGTCACCTTCTATTTTATAGACAACGAGTACTATTTTTCCGGAGAGCGGATCTACGAGGATGGACTCTGGGATCTTGAAAAATTTGCTTATTTCAGCAAAGCAGCCCTGCTGATGTGTTCTGTCATCGGTTTTCGTCCGGACATTATCCACTGTCACGACTGGCAGACAGGCCTGATTCCCGTTTACCTGAAGAATGAGTTCTGGGATTATGGCAGGTATGGAGACTTCTATCAGGGAATCAAGACCATCATGACCATACACAACCTGAAATTCCAGGGGACATGGAACATAGACGATATGATGCGCGTCACCGGTCTGGGTGAATATCTGTTCACTTCAGATAAGCTGGAAGCCTATCACAATGGCAATTATCTCAAGGGCGGCCTGGTATACGCGGACTGGATCACCACTGTCAGCAGTGTTTACGCAGACGAGATAAAGTACCCCTTCTACGGAGAAGGCCTCGACGGGCTGATGCGGGCCCGGTCAGGGAATCTGACCGGCATTGTCAACGGGATAGACTATAAGGAATATGATCCGCAGACGGATCCCAATATATTCAACAATTATTCCCTTGAGAATGTGGAGGAGATGAAGCGGAAGAACAAACTGGCGCTGCAGGAGGAGCTGGGTCTTCGGCAGGATCCGGATATTTTTACAGTGGGGCTGGTATCAAGACTGACAGGACAGAAGGGACTGGATCTGATAGAATGCGTGATGGAAGAGATCTGCGCGCCGGATCTGCAGTTCGTTATTCTGGGAACCGGCGAGC
Organism: uncultured Eubacteriales bacterium; assembly: GCA_900317095.1. Taxonomy (GTDB): domain Bacteria; phylum Bacillota; class Clostridia; order Lachnospirales; family Lachnospiraceae; genus UBA2912. Next base: position 17,585 of record ONFL01000080.1, read on the forward strand.
CCCGCTATGAGAATATGTTCCGCTATTACGAGTGGAAGTACAAGGACAGGGTATCTTCCAGCATCATGTATGACAATACACGTTCGCACAGGATCTATGCCTCCTGCGATGCCTTTCTGATGCCTTCCCTGTTTGAGCCCTGCGGACTTAGCCAGCTGATGAGCATGCGCTATGGAACGCTTCCAATCGTACGGGAGACCGGAGGTCTCAAAGAGACGGTGCAGCCTTACAATGAGATTGACGGAACCGGAACCGGCTTCAGTTTTGCCAATTACAATGCCCATGAGATGCTTTACACGATCCAGTATGCCAAGTCGGTCTACTACGGACACAGGTGTGAGTGGAACAAGATGGTGGAGCGGGCTATGAAAGAGGATTATTCCTGGCAGAATTCTGCAAGGCAATATGAAGAATTATACAGAATGATGACATGGGCCGAGTAGTATTCCACAGGAAGCGCCATGGCCCCGGCAGTTTTCTGCCGGGGCCATGGCCGGAATATATCTATCTGCTGCTGCCGCGTACGGTCTTTGTGCGGGCAGGTTCAGTCATCCAGCAGGAGCGTCTGCACCAGGAAGCTGTAGATCTCATCATATTTCTTCTTCCAGTTCTCACAGATCGTCCTGGCCTGTTCTTCGTCCGTAACATTCAGTGTGAGGCCGGAGAGAAGTTCTTTCCCTCCTGTCAGATAACAGTGAGCCACGTAATCTCCGTCCGCGTCCTGGTAATAATCGGCAGTGATCTGGTTCTCACTGCGGATCTTCCAGGCATTCTGGCTGAGGGAGCTGTCCATGTCGCCGCGGATCCGGGCGGGGATCAGGGACAGGAAATCCTGCAGTGTCTGACTTCCCGCATCGGTAATGGAGTAGAATGTCGCAGTACCGCGGGTACTGGATGATATCAGTCCCGTGTCTTCCAGATCACTGATCGCTTCCTGAAGACTGAAGTAGTTTGTATAGCCCCGGTCCAGTATGAATTGGGATATCTGTGAGTTGGAGAGAGGCGATTCTACCTTCACAAGTACATACAGGACCATCAGCTTGTATAATGTAGGCGCATCCGTATTCATAATCCAGGACCTCCGAAAAAGAACAGTGCATATGAAGAAAACCGCTCATCCTGCAGGCAGCTCCCCATGGGGCCGCCTGCGGGAATGAACGGTCAGCATCTGATCAGTATATATCAGCCGCGGCAGGCACGATCAGACAATACCGTGTGCGAGCATAGCATCAGCAACCTTGCGGAAGCCGGCGATATTGGCGCCCGCTACGTAGTTGCCTTCCACGCCGTACTGCTTTGCGGCATCATCGATGTTGTGGTAAATGCCGACCATGATATCATTGAGTTTAGCATCAACCTCTTCAAATGTCCAGCTGTAACGCATGCTGTTCTGGCTCATCTCCAGAGCGGAAGTAGCTACGCCGCCTGCATTGGAAGCCTTGCCGGGAACGAAGATGACTTTGTTGGCCTGCAGATAATCTGTAGCTTCGATGCTGGTAGGCATGTTGGCACCTTCAGCAACGACTTTGACGCCGTTCGCGGTAAGTGTCTTTGCATCCTCAAGCAGCAGTTCGTTCTGGGTAGCGCAGGGAAGAGCGATGTCGCAGGGAGTAGACCATACGCCCTTGCCTTCGTGATACTCGCTCTTAGGTCTGTAGTTCTTGTACTCGGTAAGTCTTGCCCGGCGTACTTCCTTGATCTCCTTGAGAGCTGCAAGATCTATGCCGTCCGCATCGTATACCCAGCCGGTGGAATCTGCGCAGGTAACGGGCTTTGCGCCGAGCTGGATGAGCTTCTCTATGCAGTAGATGGCAACATTGCCTGCGCCGGAGACGGCAACAGTCTTGCCTTCAAGGGTCTCGCCTCTTGCTGCAAGAAGTTCCTGAACCAGGTAAACCAGACCATAGCCGGTAGCTTCTGTTCTTGCGAGAGATCCGCCGTAGGACAGGCCTTTTCCTGTGAGAACGCCTTCGGACAGACCTGTGATCCTCTTATACTGGCCGTAGAGATAACCGATCTCTCTGCCGCCTACGCCGATGTCACCTGCAGGAACATCTGTGTCAGCGCCGATATACTTGCAAAGCTCAGTCATGAAGCTCTGGCAGAATGCCATGACCTCTCTGTCAGACTTGCCCTTGGGATCGAAGTCGGAACCGCCCTTGCCGCCGCCGATCGGAAGGCCTGTCAGGGAGTTCTTGAATATCTGCTCGAAGCCGAGGAACTTAATGATGCTGAGATTAACGGAAGGGTGGAAACGAAGACCGCCCTTGTAGGGGCCGATCGCGCTGTTAAACTGTACACGATAACCTCTGTTAACCTGTACATTCCCCTTGTCGTCTACCCAGGGAACCCGGAACATGAGCACACGCTCAGGCTCTGTGATACGCTCGAGAAGAGCTTCCTTCTCGTACTTGGGGTCATTGTCAACTACAAAGCTGAGAGAATGCATAACTTCGGTTACAGCCTGGATGAATTCCGGCTGATTCGGGTTCTTCTGCTTTACTCTCTCGATGATTGAATCACTGTAAGACATGTTCTTTCTCCTCCTGTGTGGTTGTCAGCCATATTAAACGACCGTTTGAGAATATGAAACTCTTTCGAAGAATACAGGTTCCGCCGCGGGTTTAATCTCGGAAAAATTATATATCAGCCCAAAAATCATGTCAATAAAAAAGTGCATCTATTGCAAATGACCAAAATATGGAGTATAATTCCCCTATTCATATGGTGATTCGAGAATATTTCTAAAGATTTTCTATAATTCTACTAAATCATCTGGTCCTGAATATATTTCCAGGGGACACTCCATTTTTATTATTTTTTGAACGGGAAAGAGCAGCAGAAGAGAGAACTGCTCCTGTTATTTCCTTTTTTCTACCTTCAGGAGGTATTATGTCCGAAAGCAGTACAAATCTGTCTGTTGCCCAGCTGCGGGCAATTCTTAAAGAACATCATGTAAAAAATATTTCCGGACTGCGCAAGGCGCAGCTGCTGGATCTGGTTGCCGCAATCCCGAATGCTGCTGCGGCCGCGCCTGCACCGGCGCAGGCGGATGTTGATAATAAGCAGGCGGCCGGCCTAAAGATAAAGAAGAAGGCGGATACCGGAAAGAAATCCGCTGCCGGAAAGGCACAGGCGGCAGCAGCGGCCGGGCCGGTGCCTGTGCAGGAAGGAGCTTCCCTTCGTGAGCGGCAAAGACCGGCCCGGCAGGAGGAGCACAAAGATGGAGGGTCATTCCGGCAGCGGGGAGATTATCAGGAGCGCCAGACTCAGGATCGCAGTCAGGATCGCTATCAGGACCGTCAGAGTCAGCAGCGGGGCACATATCCGAAAAACAAGAGAAACGTACGCGGCAGATGGCCTGCCCCCCTGCAGCAGGAGGGAGAGAATCCTGCTCTGAGGGAGCTGGACAGCGGGCAGATGGCCAACGGCATCCTGGAGGTGCTTCCGGAGGGCTACGGCTTCATCCGCTGCGAGAATTATCTGCCGGGCGAGAATGATGTCTATGTATCAAGGACGCAGATCCACCGTTTCCATCTGAAGACCGGTGATATCATCAGCGGAAATATCAAAGTAAAATCCGAGAAAGAGAAGTACAGCGCTCTTTTGTTCGTGAAGTCCGTGAATGGCTTTTCTCCCGCAGAGGCCCAGAAACGATGCAATTTTGAGGATATGATCCCCATATTTCCCAATCAGCGCTATGATCTTGAAACAGAGGACTCTCCCATTGCCATGCGGATCGTAAATCTCATCTCCCCGATCGGCAGAGGGCAGAGAGGTATGATCGTATCGCCTCCCAAGGTCGGCAAGACCACCCTGCTCAAGCAGATCGCCATGGCCCTGCATACAAATTATCCGCAGATCAACATTATCATACTGCTGATAGACGAACGGCCCGAGGAGGTCACGGATATAAAAGAGTTCATAGAGGGGGACAATGTAGAGGTCATTTATTCAACATTTGACGAGCTGCCGGAACATCATGAACGGGTTTCGGAAATGGTCCTGGAGCGGGCAAAGCGTCTGGTAGAGCACCGGAAGGATGTTGTGATCCTGCTGGACAGCATCACCCGTCTGGCCCGCGCCTGCAACCTCACTGTGCAGCCCAGCGGACGCACTCTGACCGGCGGCCTCGATCCGGCGGCCCTGTATATGCCCAAACGCTTCTTCGGATCCGCCCGCTGTATGCGCGGAGGCGGCAGCCTCACCGTTCTTGCTACAGCCCTCGTCGAGACCGGCAGCAAGATGGACGATGTGGTTTTTGAGGAATTTAAAGGTACCGGCAACATGGAGCTGGTACTGGACCGCAGACTCGCTGAAAAAAGGATCTTTCCTGCTATTAATATCAGCAAATCCAGCACCAGACGCGAAGACCTCCTGCTTTCTCCGGAGGAACTGGAGACCATGTTCGCCATGAGACGGGCTCTGTCGGGCATGAAGAGCGAGGAAGCGCTGGAGAAGATACTCGATCTGTTCAAAAAAACCAAAAACAATGCAGAGTATATCCGCATGCTCCGGCATGTAAAAATTTTATAAGAAAGAACTTGCAAAGCATATAACCCTGTGCTAGAATAAAAAAGATGTTTTATAACAAGAGTTGAATCGGACGTATCTGCCCGGTCCTTAAAAAATATATGCGAGGTGAGTTAGATGAGAGAAGGAATCCATCCCAAGTATTATCAGGCGAAGGTAACATGCAACTGCGGCAACACATTCGTAACCGGTTCCACAAAGCCTGAGATCCATGTTGAAATCTGTTCCAAGTGCCATTCATTCTACACTGGTCAGCAGAAAGCGGCTTCGGCTCGCGGCCGTATCGATAAGTTCAATCGTAAGTACGGATTCACAAAGTAATTGCCCGTTTCGCCACGCCTTTTACATGTCGGCGCGGAAGCGGTATCATGACGATGAAAAGGCTGAGGTTCCAACAGATCTCAGCCTTTCTTGTATATGGATAATTTTACAGGATCCATGAAGGGGGCGGATGGGTTGCGCTTTGCGAAGATCGGCGGACAGGCTGTCATGGAAGGCGTTATGATGCGCTGCGGCAGAGATTATGCTGTTGCGGTACGCAGGCCCGACGGCGGCATTGAGATAAAGAAAGACAGATATGAGGGTCTTGCTTCACGTCTGCATGTCAGCCGGATCCCTGTCGTCAGGGGTATATTTTCATTTATAGACTCTCTGGTCCTGGGCATGTCCACGCTTACCTGGTCAGCAGGTTTTTATGACGAAGAGGACGGGGCCGCCGGTGCTGAGGAGGCACCGCCGCAGGAGAGAGAGGATGGATCCGGTCAGGCTGCACCGCAGCAGGGAACCGGGAGCCAGAGCGGTCTGAGCCCGCTGGAGACAGGGCTGACTATAACCGTTTCCATAGCGGCTGCGATCGGCATTTTCATGCTCATTCCCTACTTTATATCCCGCCTGCTGGCGGGCGTGACGGAGAATGCTTTCGCGATTTCTGCCTTTGAGGGGGTCGTCCGCATCGCCCTTTTCCTGCTCTACATCGCCGCGATCTCGCGCCTGAAGGACATACAGCGGGTTTTTATGTACCATGGAGCAGAGCACAAGACCATAAACTGCATAGAAGCCGGCATGCAGCTGACACCGGAAAATGCAGCCGGCTGCACCCGGCTGCATAAACGCTGCGGCACGAATTTTCTGCTGATCGTGATGATCGTCAGTATTGTCTGCTTTATGTTTATCCAGACCGACAGCCCCTTAAGCCGCATCCTTCTGCGTATCGTGCTGGTTCCGGTCATCGCCGGTATATCTTTCGAGATCCTGCAGTGGGCAGGGCGCAGCAGCTCTCCTCTTGTTGATATCCTGACCCGGCCGGGACTGATGCTGCAGTATCTGACCACCCGGGAGCCGGACCAGCAGATGCTGGAGACAGCCATCGCCTCCATAGAGGCCATATATGACTGGAGACAGTTCCAGAAGGAAGGACAGGAGGGCGCGGCTTGAACGGGCAGTTGACGCTTGCGGCTCTTCTGCAGGAGGGCAGAAGGACCCTGCAGGATGCCGGGATAGAAGAATGGGCGGCAGATGCATGGTATTTGTTTGAGGATGCCATGGATGTGGACCGGGTCCATATGCTGACCTATGGAAGAGAAGAAGCAGCCGGCCGGGAGAAGGCGGATCAGTACCGGGACATGCTCTGCCGCCGTCTGGCCGGCGAACCGGTTCAGTATATTACCGGAAAGGCCTGGTTCATGGGTCTGCCCTTCCAGGTCAATCCGGCCGTGCTGATCCCCCGACAGGACACAGAGGTCCTGGTGGAAAAAGCCCTGGAATTTCTGAGAGACGGGCAGAAGATCCTCGATCTGTGTACAGGCAGCGGCTGCATTATATTAAGCCTTGCGGCTGCCGCGCGGGAGAAAGGCCTGCACTGCTTTTTTACAGGTTCGGATATCAGCCGGCAGGCCCTGCAGACAGCGAGGATTAATGCCGAAGCGCTGCAGCTGCCGCAGGTGAGCTTTGTTGAGAGCGATATGTTTGAGATGCTGGACGGGGATTATGATATGATCGTTTCCAATCCGCCCTATATCCCTGCCGGCGTGGTCGACGGTCTGGACCCCAAGGTCCGATGCCATGAACCAAGGGGTGCCCTGGACGGCGGAGAGGACGGGCTGGATTTTTACAGAATCATAGCCGGCGAGGCTTTCGGCAGGCTGAGGGCAGGAGGCTGTCTTGCCCTGGAGATCGGCTTCGACCAGGCTGGCGATGTGACAGGACTCCTGGCAGGAGCCGGATTTCATGACGTTTCATGTATAAAAGACCTTGCCGGTTTGGACCGGGTCGTTTTTGGGAGGAGATAAAGTACAGATGTTTGACAGACTGGATGATATTCTGATCCGTTACCAGCAGATCATGGAAGAGCTGGGAGATCCGGATGTAGTAAGCGACCAGAAGCATTTTACAGCACTGATGAAAGAACAGAGCGATCTGGCTCCGCTGGTGGAAAAATATCAAGAATACAAAGATACTAAAAAGACCATAGATGATTCTCTGGAAATGCTGGAGGAAGAAAGCGATGAGGAGATGAAGGCCCTGCTCAAGGAAGAACTGGCCGAGGCCAAGAGCAGGCTGCCTCAGCTGGAGCAGGATCTGAAGATCCTTCTTATCCCAAGGGATCCCCTCGATGAGAAGAATGTTATCGTAGAGATCCGCGCGGGCGCCGGCGGAGATGAAGCGGCCCTCTTCGCTGCAGAGCTTTTCCGGATGTACGCAAAATATGCCGAGGGCAGGAACTGGAAGATCGAGATGATGGATCTGAGTGAAAACGGCATAGGCGGCTACAAGGAATGCGTTTTTATGGTCAAGGGCAAGGGTGTTTATTCCCGCATGAAATTTGAGAGCGGTGTTCACCGTGTTCAGCGTGTGCCAGAGACAGAATCCGGCGGCCGCATCCATACATCCACCGCTACCGTGGCCATCATGCCGGAGGCGGAAGAGGTCGATGTGCAGATAGATATGAAGGATATTCATATAGATGTCATGCGGGCGTCCGGCAACGGCGGCCAGTGCGTTAATACAACAGACTCGGCAGTCCGCCTGACCCATAAACCGACCGGGATCGTCATCTACAGCCAGACGGAGAAGTCGCAGCTGCAGAATAAGGAAAAGGCTTTTACCCTGCTGCGCTCCAAGCTCCTGCAGCTGGAACTGGACAGGCAGCATGAGAAGGAAGCCGCTTTCCGCAAAAATCAGGTCGGCAGCGGAGACCGCTCCGAGAAGATCCGTACATATAACTTCCCGCAGGGGCGGTGCACAGACCACCGCATCCGCCTGACCCTCTACCGTCTGGGCGATATCATGAACGGCGACCTGGACGAGATCATAGACAGCCTGACTGCCGCGGACCAGGCAGCAAAGCTTTCCCAGCTGGACGAGGCTTCCTGAAAAAGGCAGCCCCTTTTGTTCAATGTTTATACCCGGAGCAGTCCGGCCGCTTAAGACTGTTCCGGGTATTTTTATGTTGTATCTTCCCGGGAAAGATGGTAAGATAAAATTTATTAAGGTAACGTATTAAAAAGCGCCATTGGAGGTTTATTATGGTTATTTCAAATAAAATTGCACCCATTCTTCACGGAAGTTCGGCCATCCGCAAACTTTTTGAAGAAGGGAAGGAACTGGCAGAAAAAGTGGGAGCAGAGAATGTCTATGACTACAGTCTCGGCAATCCCAGCGTTCCCGCTCCGGATGTCGTCCGCGACACCATTGTCCGTCTGGTCACAGATGAAGATCCGCTTTTCATTCACGGCTACATGAACAATGCCGGCTATGAGCAGGTCCGGCAGGCAGTTGCCGACAACCTCAATGAGCGCTTCGGCGCTTCCTTTACAGTCAACGATATTGTCATGACCGTCGGCGCCTGCGGCGGTATGAACGATATACTGAACCTTTTCCTGGATCCCGGTGATGAAGTGGTCGTTTTTGCCCCCTTCTTCGGTGAATACAGCAATTATGTCCGGGTAGCGGGCGGACAGCTGCGCGCGGTTCCTGCGGCAGCTGACGGTAAATTCGGCCTCAACCTGGATGCCTTTCAGGATTATGTAAATGAGAAGACAAAGCTGGTCATTGTAAACAATCCCAATAACCCCAGCGGCGTTATCTACAGCGGGCAGCAGCTGGACCGGCTGCAGCAGGAGCTTGAAAAAGCAGAGCAGCGGATCGGCCATCCTCTTTATGTCATCTCCGATGAACCCTACCGCGATCTGGTTTATGATGATAATGTGCTTCCCTACATGCCGGATCACATCCGCAACTGCTTTATCGTGTTCTCCTTCAGCAAGACCCTGTCTCTGCCGGGAGAGCGCATCGGTTATGTTGCTGTCTCCAATAAGATGGACAGCTACGAAGTGATTCGCGAAGGCATTAATGTAACAAACCGTATCGGCAGTGTAAACGCGCCTTCTCTGATGCAGCTGACCATAAAAGCGTGCCTGAACGCCCGCGCTGCAGTCGAAGTATATGACAGGAACCGCCGCCTGCTCTATGACAAGCTGACATCCCTGGGCCTGGAGTGTGTCCGCCCCCAGGGCGCCTTCTATCTGCTCGTAAAGTCTCCGATCAAGGACTATAAGACTTTTGTAGCCAAGGCTAAGGAGCAGCATATCCTGATGGTAGATGCTGACAGCTTCGGCGCTCCGGGCTATGTCCGCCTTGCCTATTGTGTATCGGAGGATATGATCCTGCGCTCTTTCCCTGCTTTTGAAAGACTGATGCAGGCCTGCGCCGGCTGCGAGAAGGCACAGTAAGGGGTGCGGACATGAAAGAGTGGGAGAAGAATTTCCGCCGGGTCGTACCTTATACACCCGGTGAACAGCCGAAAAATGCAAATGTGATAAAGCTTAATACAAATGAGAATCCATATCCTCCGTCCCCGAAGGTAATGGAGGCCCTGCAGGCAGTCTCCCGGGACCGCCTGCGCCTGTATCCCGACCCCACGGCCTCTGTGCTGGTAAATGCCATTGCAGCCCGCTATGAGGTGGAGCCGGAATGCGTTTTTGTCGGTGTCGGTTCTGATGATGTGCTTGCCATGGCTTTTATGACATTCTTCCAGTCTGCGAAGCCGGTCTTTTTCCCGGATATCACCTATTCCTTCTATCCGGTCTGGGCTGATCTCTTTCGGGTGCCCTATAAGAAGATCCCTCTGGCAGAAGATTTTTCCATCCGCCCGCAGGATTATTACCCGGCCAACGGCGGCGTCATATTCCCCAACCCCAACGCGCCCACATCCCGCTATGAGAGCCTGGAAGTGCTGGAAGATATCCTGCAGCATAATCAGGATGTGGTGGTGATCATCGATGAAGCTTATATAGACTTTGCCGGTCCCAGCGCCCTGCCGCTGCTGAAAAAGTATGAGAATCTGCTGATCGTACAGACGTTTTCCAAATCCCGTTCCATGGCCGGCATGCGGATCGGCTATGCCATAGGCAGCCCGGGACTGATAAAGGCCATGAGCGATGTAAAGTATTCCTTTAATTCTTATACAATGAGTCAGGCCTGTCTGGCCATGGGTACGGCAGCAGTAGAGGATGAGGAATATTTCCAGGAGATGATCCGCAGGATACGCAGGACCCGGGATATGAGCGGGCAGCGCTTTAAAGAGCTGGGCTTTTCCTTTCCCGAGCCGGGCGCAAATTTTATTTTTGTAAAACATGAGCGCAGCAAGGCCAGAGATCTTTTTGCTCTGCTACGTGAAAATAACATATTTGTCCGTTATTTTGACCAGCCGCGGATAGACGATTACCTGCGGGTTACCATCGGGACGGACCAGCAGATGGACGCTCTGTTCGCTTTCCTGAAGAAGCATCTGTAGACGGGGAGGATATTGATTTGAAGAAGGAGATCCGTGTTTCGGTACGGTCGCTTGTAGAATTTGTACTACGCAGCGGCGACATCGATACCCTGTCGGCAGGCATGCCGGAGATGGATGCCATGCTGGAAGGGGCGCGGATCCACCGCAGGCTGCAGAGGGAGGGCGGACCCTCCTATAAGGCGGAGGTGCCTCTTTCCCATACAAGCATTCTCGATGACGGTCTGTCTGTCACTGTCAGCGGGAGGGCGGACGGGATCATATCTTCCTTCGGTATGGCCGCTTCAGAGGACGGATCTGTCTGCCTGCGGGAGAATATCACCATAGATGAGATAAAGGGGACCCGGCGGTCCCCGGGACATATCACGCAGCCCGTGCCGGAGCATCTGGCACAGGCCAGGTGCTATGTCTTTTTTTATGCCTGCAGCCTGGGGCAGCAGGCACGGCAGGCTGCCTTTCAGGTACAGGTTCGCTATGTCCATCTGGATACAGGAGCTGTAAAGATATTTAAGGAAAATGTTGACCTGGATGAGCTTGAGGAGTGGTACAGCGGTCTGATCCGGCAGTACGCGGTCTGGATCCGCCGGCAGGCCGACTGGGAAAATATCAGAAATGAAGGAATCATACAGGCCCATTTCCCCTACACCTACCGGCCGGGTCAGAAGAAGCTGGTGGCGGGCGTCTATCAGACCATCCGCCATGGGGGCCGGCTTTTTGTCAAGGCTCCCACCGGCACGGGCAAGACCATCGCGGTTCTTTATCCTGCTCTGCAGGCCATGGGACGGGGAGAGGCGGATCGTATATTTTATCTTACAGCCCGCGGGGCGGCCCGGGAAGCGGCTGAGCAGACGCTGGCCCTGCTGGCAGGTCAGATGCGGATAAAGTCTCTTTCCATTACGGCAAAGGATAAGGTCTGTATTCTGGACCAGCCGGACTGCTCTCCTTTAAGCTGTCCCCGGGCCGCGGGCCATTATGACCGGGTCAATGAGGCCCTTATGGCAGTGCTGGACCATGAAGATGCCATTACAAGAGATGTGATTCTGGACTATGCCCGCAGGTATAATGTCTGTCCATTTGAATTTCAGCTGGACGCAGCCCTCTTTGCCGATGTGGTTATCTGCGACTATAATTATATATTTGATCCGGATGTCTTTCTCAAACGTTTCTTCATGGAGAAAAAGGGAAATCCGGTTTTTCTGGTTGATGAAGCGCATAATCTGGTGGAACGGGGCCGGCAGATGTACGGGGCGGGTCTGTCTCTGAAGGATCTGGAGATCTGGTCCGGGCAGCTTAAAGGAGCGGGCCGTCCGCTCACAACCCGTCTTTCCCGCTTGCTGAAGCTGATGCGGCAGCTGGAGGGAGAGCTGGAGGACAGATTTGCCCTGTTGGATTCTGCCGCCCCGCTGGTTTCCCTGGCTGTCCGGGTTTATGACGCGCTTCAGGAAGAGATGAAGATCCCCCGCACGGGGAAGATCCGTCAGGCGATGACTGACCTTTTCTTTGCGGTCCGCAGCTTCCTTATGGCCTATGAACGGTCGGATGAGAGGTATGCTGTCTGCATGATCCGTGAGAACGGGGCATTTTCCGTGCAGGTATACTGCATGGACCCCTCGAAGGATCTGAGCCGCAGGCTGGAATATGCCCGCGCAGCCATCTTCTTTTCGGCAACACTATTTCCGGCAGCTTATTACAAGGAAATGATCAGTGACAGCGCCGGCACGGACTATGATCTGTGGATCGAGTCCCCTTTCGACAGCAGCCGCCGCCTTCTGGCCGTTGCCTCAGACGTCAGCAGCCGTTACAGCCGCAGGAACCGGACTGAATACAGCCGGATCGTTTCCTATATCCAGGCGCTGATCCATTCCCGCAGAGGAAATTATATGATATTTTTTCCATCCTATAAGATGCTCTCGGATGTTTTCGATATCTTTGCGGAGCGCGAACTGCAAAAAGCCGGAAACGGACTGCATGTGCTGGTCCAGGAGCCGGGAATGGACGAGAAGGCCAGGGAGGATTTCCTGCAGACATTCCGGGTAGAAAGCGGGCAAGCCGTTGTGGGCTTCTGCGTTATGGGAGGCATTTTTTCCGAAGGCATAGACCTTACCCGGGAAAGTCTGATCGGGGCGGCCGTGGTCGGGACCGGCCTGCCGCTGGTCTCACCGCACAGAGAACTCCTGCGGGCCTATTTTGACAGCAGGGGGAAGGATGGTTATTCCTATGCTTACGTTTATCCCGGTATGAACAAGGTTATGCAGGCCTGCGGACGCGTTATCCGCACGGAAAAGGATGCCGGCCTTATCGTTCTTCTGGACGAACGATTTCTGACACCCGCCTATCAGCGCCTGTTCCCGCCTGAATGGAGGGATGCCGTTGTAGTGACGGCAGAAGATTTCGGATCCCGGGCAGACCGGTTCTGGGACAGCCTGCAGCCCGAATAATGCTTGACAGAAGACGGATGACCTGTTAGTATAAACTAATAACAATTCCTATTATTAGATTAAGGCAGGTGATCCTTTTTGTCAGTAAAGAAGTTCAGCAGACAGCGCGAATCTATCCGCGCCTATCTAAGATCGACGAAAGAGCACCCCACGGCGGATATGATCTATCATGTGGTAAAGCAGCAGTATCCGTCCATCAGCCTGGGTACGGTCTACAGGAATCTTGCCCAGCTGGAAGAAGACGGAGAGATCATGAAGGTATACTGCGGAGAAGGCACAGAGCGCTTTGATGCCCGCACAGACCCGCATTATCACCTGATCTGCCGGCAGTGCGGCAGGGTAGTAGATCTGGAGATCCCTCCCCTGAACCACATAGATGTACTGGCAGCAAGCGGATTTAAGGGAGAAGTTGACGGGCATTATGTGTGGTTCTGGGGTCTGTGCCCCTTGTGTCTTGAAAAGAAGAATAATTCCTGATTTTTATAAAAAACCTATTGACATATCCCGGGCATATGATAAAATAGCAATATCAGTAATGATTACTGATATTTGAAAAAAGAAAAAAATAACATGTAAAGGAGATCAGCATTATGAAAAAATTTGTCTGTTCAGTATGTGGTTATGTATATGAAGGAACTGAAGCTCCTGAGAAGTGCCCCCAGTGCGGCGCTCCGAAGGAAAAGTTTGTTGAGCAGAGCGGTGAGATGACCTGGGCTGCAGAGCATGTTGTAGGTGTTGCCAAGGGTGCTCCGGAAGATATCATCGAAGATCTTCGCGCTAATTTCAACGGCGAGTGCTCTGAGGTCGGCATGTATCTGGCTATGAGCCGTGTAGCATACAGAGAAGGATATCCGGAGATCGGCGAGTACTGGAGAAGAGCAGCTTTTGAAGAAGCAGAGCACGCTGCAAAGTTTGCTGAGCTGCTGGGTGAAGTCGTTACCGACAGCACAAAGAAGAACCTCCAGATGCGTGTAGAGGCTGAGAACGGCGCTACCGCCGGCAAGACAGATCTGGCCAAGAGAGCAAAGGAAGAAGGTCTAGATGCGATTCATGATACTGTTCATGAAATGGCTCGCGATGAGGCACGCCATGGTAAGGCGTTCGCTGGCTTGCTGAAGAGATATTTCTAATCGTATCATATCAGATGCAAGAGGGACCG
>ONFL01000081.1 GCA_900317095.1 uncultured Eubacteriales bacterium
GTTGGCGGGACTTGAACCCGCACCCAGTTATCCCGGACTAGATCCTTAGTCTAGCGCGTATGCCAATTCCGCCACAACTGCGTTCGTGTTTTGTCTGGAAAAATTCCCGACAAGAAGTATATTATCATCCCCGGGGGTGAAAGTCAACCTTTTTTGAAAAAAAGTTTTATCTGCCATTTTCGACTTCTTTACAGCAGGTCTTTTAAGAGCCGGTGCTGATATGATATAATGAAAAACAATGCGGCATTTCTTATGCCGCGCAGCATAAAGACCGGAGTGTGGATAGATGATATGAAGAAAAAGGACATGATCCTGATCTCGGTGATCCTGCTTATCGCTCTTGTTTCTCTGGCGGCGGTGCACCTGCTGCAGGGGCAGGCCGGGGCTCAGGTGAACATTTATATAGACGGGGATCTTGAGCATACTCTGCCCCTGTCAGAGGACAGGGAGCTTGAGATTGACAATTCCCTTGGATATAATAAAATAGTGGTCAGCGGCGGACAGGTCCGGGTGACGCAGGCGGACTGTCCGGACAAGATCTGCGTGCATCACGCGGCGATCAGCCATGATAAGGAGACCATCGTCTGTCTGCCCCATAAGCTGGTGGTTGAGATCGAGGGCGGGGAAGATTCCGGCACGGATGCCGGGCTCCGCTAGGAAGGAAGGGAAGAGTTTGACCAGGAAGATTACGATTTCCGCGCTGATGGTGGCGCTGGCCATGGTTCTGAGCTGGCTGGAGATGCTGATCCCCTTTAATTTCGGGATTCCGGGCATAAAGCTGGGTCTGGCCAATCTGGTTGTGCTGATGGCCCTCTACACCCTGGGAGCCAGGCAGGCCCTGCTGATCTCTGTTGTGCGGATCATTCTGGTGGCAGTTACATTCGGCTCGCTTTCGGCCCTGCTCTACAGCATTGCAGGGGCCCTGCTGAGTTTTCTGGTCATGTTCCTGCTCAGCCGGGTTAAAGGATTTTCTGTGATCGGCGTCAGCGCGGCCGGCGGTGTGGCCCACAATATGGGACAGCTGATCGTGGCTTCCCTGGTGGTAGAGAATCTGAATCTGCTCCTTTATGGTCCGGTACTGGCCATAGCCGGCCTGGTTACCGGCCTGCTGATCGGGGTTGCCGACAAGGCAGCTCTTCCGGCAGTCAGAAAGGCCCTGCAGGAGAATGACAGGCGCAGCTGACCCGCCTTTGACCTTATATAATATTTATTTTCATAATAGAAGAAGACAATCAACAGGAGGAGAATTTACATGGATGGTAAGATCAGAACAAGATTTGCACCGAGCCCTACGGGCAGGATGCATGTAGGGAACCTGAGGACGGCGCTGTATGCCTACCTGATCGCCAAGCACGAGGACGGCACCTTTGTTCTGAGAATTGAGGATACAGACCAGGAGAGAGAGATGGAGGGCGCTGTCGATATCATCAACCGCACGCTGGCCGAGACAGGACTGATCCCCGATGAAGGACCGGACAAGGACGGCGGCTGCGGTCCCTATGTGCAGAGCCAGCGGCAGAGACAGGGCATCTATATGGAATACGCCAGGAAGCTGATAGACAAGGGAGAAGCTTACTACTGCTTCTGCAGCGAGGAGCGTCTGAAGGGCCTGCACGTGAATATCGGCGGCAAGGACATTTTCCGCTATGACAAGCACTGCCTGCATCTGAGCAAGGAAGAGGTCCAGGCCAGGCTGGATGCCGGCGAGAAGTTCGTTATCCGCCAGAATAATCCCATGGAGGGCAGCACCAGCTTCCATGATGACATTTACGGAGACATCACCGTTCCCAACGAGGAGCTGGACGATATGGTCCTGATCAAGTCCGACGGATTTCCCACTTACAATTTCGCCAATGTTGTTGATGACCATCTGATGGGCATTACCCATGTTGTCAGGGGGAATGAGTACCTTTCTTCCTCACCCAAGTATAACCGCCTTTATGAAGCCTTCGGCTGGCAGATCCCGGAATACATCCATTGTCCGCTGATCACAAACGAAGAGCACCAGAAGCTGAGCAAGCGCAGCGGACATGCTTCCTTCGAGGATCTGATAGAGCAGGGATTCCTGACCGAGGCGGTCGTCAATTACGTAGCCCTGCTGGGCTGGAGTCCTGAGGGCAACAATGAGATATTTTCCCTGCCGGAGCTGGTAAAGGAATTTGATTATCACCGGATCGGCAAGGCGCCGGCCGTCTTCGATATGACAAAGCTGCGCTGGATGAACGGAGAGTACATCAAGAAGATGGATTTTGACAAATTTTACAGCCAGGCTCTGCCTTATATAAAGAAGGTTGTCAGCCGTGATGTGGACTTCGAAAAGATAGCCAGGCTTGTGCAGTCCCGTATTGAGATCTGGACAGATATTGAAGGCCATATAGATTTCTTCCAGGAAGTGCCCCGGTACGGCGCGGATATGTATGTGAACAAGAAGAATAAGACAAACCTGGAAAACAGCCTTGAAATCCTGCAGGATGTTCTTCCCATGCTGGAGGCGCAAGAGGATTACAGCAACGATGCCCTCTTTGCCCTGCTGGGCGGATATGCTGCTGAGAAAGGCTTCAAGGTAGGCAAGGTCATGTGGCCGGTCCGCATCGCTCTTTCCGGCAGGAAGATGACGCCGGGCGGCGCCACAGAGATCATGGAGATCCTGGGCAAAGAAGAATCGCTAGTCAGGATCCGCGCCGGGATCGCCATGCTGCAGGCGGCCCAGGAGTAATATAGATTGAACCTCAACGCGTCGCAGGAGAGGGCCGTTTTTCACCGGGACGGGCCTATGCTGGTCCTGGCCGGGCCGGGATCAGGCAAGACCCTGGTCATCACCTGCCGGGTCAAAGAGCTGGTTGAATCAGTCAAGGTACCGCCTTCTTCCATACTTGTCGTGACATTTACAAAGGCTGCCGCACAGGAGATGCGGCAGCGCTTTCTTTCTATGACCGGCGGGAAGAATCAGCCGGTCAGTTTTGGTACATTTCACGCGGTATTTTTCACGATCCTGAAAGCAGCTTACAATGTCAGCGCAGAGAATATAGCCTCGGAGGGGCAGCGTCTGTCCATTGTCCGCGGCCTGCTGCAGAAACTGGATTTTGCCGGCAGCGAGGGCTCGGATCCTGCCCCGGCACTGCTGGAGGAGATCGGGTCGGTCAAGGGCTCCATGATCGACATAGGGGGCTACTATTCCAGCTCCTGCGCAGCGGATCTTTTCCGGACTGTTTTCCGGGAATATCACAGGCAGCTGCGCAGCATGGGCCTGATAGACTTTGAGGACATGATGACCCTGACCCTGCGGCTTTTCCAGGAGCGGCCGGATGTCCTGGGAGCCTGGCAGAGAAAGTTCCGCTATATCCTGATAGATGAATTTCAGGATATTAATCCCATGCAGTATAAGCTGATCCGCATGCTGGCGGCGCCGGAGAACAATATTTTCGCGGTGGGAGATGACGACCAGTCCATATACAGTTTCCGCGGGGCCCGGCCGGGGCTCATGCTGCATTTTTCGGAAGATTTCCCGGGAGCCAGGATGGTCTTCCTGGGCGAGAATTATCGCTGCCAGGCCTATATTACCGCCAGCGCGGGCAAAGTGATCTCCCACAACCAGGAGCGTTTCGCCAAGGAGATCATCCCCCTGCGGCCGGCAGGTAAGCCGGTGGATATCCGTGCCTTCGCTGAGCCCTATGAGGAGAATGAGACCATAGCGCAGATGATCCGGCACATGCATGAGGACAGGCAGATCCCCTACGGGGAGATAGCGGTCCTCTTCCGGACAAATACCCAGGCCCGCATGCTGCTGGAGAAGCTGTCCCAGTACAATATTCCCTTCCGCATGCAGGGGACACCGCCCATACTTTACCGGCACTGGATCGCACGCGATATATTCTCCTATATCCGCATTGCGCAGGGCAGCCGGGAACGGAAGGATTATCTGCAGATCCTCAACCGGCCCAACCGTTATATAAGCCGGGACATGATAGACAGCGCATCCCTGGCACGTCCCGGGACCGGTCCGCAGTTTTCCCTGGGCCTGCTGCGGCGCAATTATGAGGGAAAGCGGTGGATGCAGGAACGGCTGGATCATCTGGCCCGGGACCTGCAGCGGCTTTCGGGACTGGATCCCTTCGCGGCTGTCAACTTCATCCGTAAGGGCATGGACTATGACTCTTTTCTGGAAGAATATGCGGCTCAGCGGGGATTTGCGGCCAGCGAGCTGCTGGACATAGCGGACGAGCTGGCAGAGAGTGGAAAGCCTTTTGGCAGCTGCCGGCAGTGGTTTGCGCATATTGAAGAGTATACCCGGGAAATGGAAGAGAAGGCGCGCAGGCAGCGGGAAGAAGCCGGTCCGGACAGTGTCAGCATTTCCACCATGCATCACGCCAAAGGCCTGGAATATCAGGTGGTCTTTCTGCCCGATGTCAATGAAGGCCTGATCCCCCACCGCAAAGCCCTGCTGGACACAGATATAGAGGAGGAAAGGCGGATGTTCTATGTGGCCATGACCAGGGCAAAAGACGAACTCTATATATTTTTTGCCTGCAAACGCTACGGCAGGTCTCTGCAGATGTCCCGTTTTCTGACAGAGCTCATGGAGTAAAGGACAGAGACAGGGATTTACATAAATTTGAGTAAAACTTTACAAGAGTCAGGAACAGATGGTATACTATGGGCAGTATGCCATGCGCGTGCATATCGACCGGTGAGATTTCTGCGGTCAGACAACTGTTTTTAGTAAAGAAAGAGGTAAAAGATGGGACAGACTGAGGACCCAAGTCCGGACGAACGTGATACGATCACGCTGGATCTGGAGGACGGTACTACAATTGAATGCATTGTGATTCGGATTTTTGATGTTGACAATGAGCAGTACATTGCCCTGCTGCCGATGAACGAGGAGGGAGGCGTGGACGAAGACGCCCAGTACTACCTTTATAAGTTCCAGGAGCTGGAGGGAGACGATGTGGATCTGCGAACCATCGAGGATGATGACGAATACGACAAGGTCTCGGACTATTTCAGCGAGATCCTGGATCAGGAAGAATTCGACGCACTGTTTGACAATGGCCTGTAATTTCTGATTCCTCCTTCTCGCAGTCCGGGAGGGAGGAATCATGCTGAAACTGTTATTAAAGTATTTTAAACCCCACAGGAAGCTTTTTGTGGCAGACATGATCTGTGCTGTTTTGGCTGCCCTGGTGGATCTGGCTTTTCCGCTGGTCTCCAGGCATGCCATGTACGACATGCTGCCGGAGAGGGCCTATCAGGCCTTCTTTATCTTAATGCTGATCGTGGGGATTTCTTATATCATCCGCGCTGTCTGCTACTATGTGATGACATACTGGGGCCATACCTTCGGCATTCGTGTGGAGGCGGATATCCGGTCGGATATGTTCCGGCATCTGCAGAGCCTGGATTTTGAATTCTACGATAAGAACCGCACGGGTGTGCTCATGAGCCGCCTGACCGGTGATCTTTTTGAAGTGACGGAGCTGGCCCATCACGGCCCGGAGGACCTGCTGATTTCTCTGATGACCATAACCGGAGCGCTGATCATGATGTTCTCCATCCAGTGGCGGCTGGCGCTGGTCGTTGCCGCCCTGCTGCCGGTCTTTCTGTTCATCGTCATCCGCCAGCGCCGCGGCATGGCCAATGCTTCAAAGAATGTCAAGCAGGAGCTGGCTTCAATAAATGCCGACATAGAATCGGGGATTTCCGGCATGAAGACGTCGGAGGCCTTTGCCAATGAGAGTGTAGACCGGTCCCGTTTTGAGATGGCCAATGACGCCTACAGGAATTCCAAGAAGGATTTCTACAAAGCCATGGGCCGTTTCAATTCCTGGCAGGAATTTTTCATGGGCATTATGCCGGTGATCGTAATCGCCTTCGGCGGCTGGCTTATCATGCGGGAGCGCATGAATTATATAGACCTGATTACATTTACTCTCTTTGTGAGTACATTTGTCACCCCCATCCGCAAGCTTTCTCAGTTTGCCGAGATATTTGCAAATGGAATGGCCGGCCTGCGGCGTTTTGCCCAGATCATGGCTGTAGAGCCTTCCGTAAAGGAGAAAGCGGACGCCGCAGAGCTCCAGGTGACTGAGGGAAGCGTGGATATAGATCATGTTTCTTTCTCCTATGATGACGGACAGGAGGTCCTGCACGACCTGGATATCCATGTCCCCGGCGGGCAGACGGCGGCCATCGTCGGCGCCTCGGGCGGGGGCAAGACCACGCTCTGCCAGCTGATCCCCAGATTCTATGATGTAACGAAGGGGTCTATACGTATAGACGGAACCGATATCCGGGATGTGACAAAGCAGTCGCTGCGGTCTGCTGTCGGCATCGTGCAGCAGGATGTCTTTATATTTGCCGACACCATTATGAACAACATCCGTTGCGGCCGGCCGGATGCCTCCGACGAGGAGGTTGTCATAGCTGCCAGGGAGGCGGAGATCTATGATGATATCATGGCCATGCCGGACGGCTTTGACACCTATGTGGGAGAGCGGGGGACCCGGCTTTCCGGCGGGCAGCGGCAGCGGATCTCCATAGCCCGCATATTCCTCAAGGATCCGAAGGTGCTGATCCTGGACGAGGCGACCAGTGCTCTTGACACCATTACCGAGCGCCGGATCCAGGAAAGCTTTGACAGGCTCATGCAGGGCAGGACGTCTTTCGTGATCGCCCACAGGCTGGCGACTGTCCGCGGCGCCGACCGCATCATTGTCATAGAAAACGGAACCATAGCAGAAGAAGGAACACATGAAGAGCTGCTCCGTAAGAACGGAGAATACGCGAGATTATATAAAACACAGGACCTTTCATTGGAGGAACAGGAATGAGCACATTGATCTTTACGGCATCCGGACACGGAAAACACTCTCTTACACTGAAGCTGGCCAGGGAATTTGCCGCGGGCTTTGCGGAAGTGACCGGCGATGAGCCGGATGTTATCGATCTCTATAAGAAAGAGGTCAGGCCCTGCAAGGGCTGTCTGGCCTGCTGGTACAAGACGCCCGGCAAATGCGTTATCGATGACGACGGCAATAAGCTCCTGAATAAGATCCGCAAGGCAGATCATGTGATCTGGGCAGCCCCGCTTTACGTCTTTGGTTTTCCGTCAGAGATGGTAAAAATGATTGACAGAATGATGCCCAACATTAAGCCGGACATCACCTATGACAGCATGGGAAGAGCGACGCATCCGGGAATCGGAGCGGAGAACGGGAAGCATATTCTGATCACCAGCGGGGCTTTTCCGCAGATAAAGGGGAATTTTGACGGAATGTTATTTCAGGTGAAACGGCTTTTCGGTGAAGATACAGCGGTGATCGCCTGCTGCGCGTCCACAACCATGCTCCTCGGAAAGAAGGATGCCTTCCGTCCCTACATAGACAGCTATATGCAGGCTCTGCACCAGGCGGGGAAAGAGTACGGCAGCAATGGAAAGATCTCCGAGGAAACGCAGAAAATCCTCGATCAGCCGCCTATGCCTGAGAAAGAATACGTAGATTTTGTAAACAGAAAATAAGAAAAAAGCAGCGTCCGTGCCCGGTCAGAGGGCACAGACTTTTTACTGCCGGGGCGGAGTCAAAATAGAAAATAGACCGGAAAACCGCTGCGGCCTTCCGGTCTGTTTTTATGAGTGGAGCATAGGGGGATCGAACCCCTGACCTCAAGATTGCGAACCTTGCGCTCTCCCAGCTGAGCTAATGCCCCGTTTGTGTCGATGACAACCTGTAGTATAGCATAGAAAAAAGGCGGATGCAATTGTTTTTTCTGAAATGAGCCGGACATCAGATCTGGCTGCCGGTCAGGCTGTCCAGAAAATATTTCCCGGCTTCTGAGAGGGGCATCTTCTCACTCCAGCATGCGGCCAGAGACCGCCGGGGGA
>ONFL01000083.1 GCA_900317095.1 uncultured Eubacteriales bacterium
CCGCTCGCCAGGCAGGAGCAGCAGAAGTGGTTCCGCCGCCAGCTGGATCTGGCCCGCCGGACCCATCTTCCGGTGATCATCCATTCCCGGGAGGCGGCAGCCGACACTCTGGCGATCGCCAGGGAAGAGAAGCTGGGGGATATCGGCGGCGTCATCCACTGCTTTTCCTACTCGAAGGAAATGGCTCGGGAATACCTTTCCATGGGCATGTTCCTGGGGATCGGCGGCGTTCTGACCTACAAGAACGCCCGGGTGCTGAAGGAGGTTGTGGACTATGCTCCCATGGAGAATCTGGTTCTGGAGACGGACTGCCCCTACCTGACCCCGGTTCCCAACCGCGGAAAGCGCAACAGTTCCCTCAATATCCCCTATGTAGTCAGCGAGATCGCCCGCATAAAGGGCATTTCCAGGGAGAAGGTGGAAGAGATCACCTGGGATAATGCCCTGCGGCTTTACCGGATGGACAGCTGATATGGAGAAATTATCGAATCCGCAGACCACGATCGCTGTTCTGCAGAAATACCAGATCCGCTTCCAGAAAAGGTTCGGCCAGAATTTTCTGATAGATCCTCATGTCCTGGAAAAGATCATTGCCGGTGCGGGCATCAGCAATGAGGACATGGTCCTGGAGATCGGGCCGGGCATCGGGACCATGACCCAGTACCTGGCCGAGGCGGCGGGAAAGGTCGTGGCTGTAGAGATAGACCGCAATCTTCTGCCGGTCCTGGGCGACACGCTGGCCGGATATGACAATGTGCGGGTGATTAGCGGCGACATCATGAAACTGGATCTGCTGCAGCTTGTCCGTGAGGAGAACGGCGGCCGGCCCATAAAGGTGGCCGCGAACCTTCCCTACTACATCACAACGCCGATCATCATGAAGCTTTTCGAGGAAAGCGTCCCGCTGGATAATGTGACCGTGATGGTGCAGAAGGAAGTGGCTGCCCGCATGAAGGCAGGACCCGGCTCCAAGGACTACGGAGCCCTGTCCCTGGCGGTCCAGTATTATGCTGAGCCCTATATAGTGGCAAATGTTCCCAGGAACTGCTTTATCCCCAGGCCGAACGTCGATTCGGCGGTCATCCGCCTGACGCGGCTGCCGCATCCGCCGGTGGACCCGCAAGATGAAGCACTGATGTTTGCCATCATCCGGGCCTCCTTCGGCCAGAGGCGCAAGACACTGGTCAACAGTGTCAGCGCGGGGACAGATATCAGCAGGGAGGATCTGGCCTGGGCCCTGGAGGCGGCAGGACTGCCGGCGGCTGTGCGGGGAGAGGCACTTTCACTGGAGCAGTTCGCCCTGCTTACCAGGCAGGTCCTGAAGCTGAGGACCTGATAAAAAGAGATGAAACGCGCTGCCCGCGTAAATAATACAAAGCCGCGGGATGCGGCATGAACCGTGGAGGAATTTTTTGTTTCTTCACGGTTTTTTTTATATGCGGATATACGGGACAGGCCGGCGAATTTTTGACGCGGTGCACAAAACTAAACTTTATGTTTAGAAATACTTGACTTTTTTCACACTTTTTTTATAATTAGTTTGTTTAGAAATAGAAAACAAATAGTTTACAATATGTCGGCTGCGGCAGCCGGTAAGAAGGAAGGGACCGGACAGATGGATATCGGGGACAGGATAAGACGGCTCCGGAAGACAAACGGGCTTACGCTGCAGGAGCTGGCGGACCGCAGTGAGCTCACAAAGGGATTTCTCTCCCAGGTGGAACGGAATCTTACGTCGCCTTCTATAGCGACTCTGATAGATATCCTGGAAGCTCTTGGGACGACGCCGGCGGAATTTTTCCGCGAGGACCGGGAGGAACAGATTGTGTTCACGTCCAGAGACTTTTTCGTAAAGGAAGAGGAGGACTACGGCGTCACCTTCATTGTGCCCAACGCACAGAAGAATATGATGGAGCCGATCGTGCTGACCCTGAAGGGCGGCGGGATCTCACCGCAGTATGAACCTATGGAAGCCGAGGAGTTCGGCTATGTCCTTGCCGGCAAGATAGAACTGCATTACGGCAGCAGGGTCTTTTCCGTAAGGAAAGGACAGAGCTTTTATTTTCCCTGCGATCAGGTGCATTATCTGAAGAATCCCGGCAGCAGCGAAGCAAAAGTCATCTGGGTGACCAGTCCGCCCTCATTTTAAGAACACCCGATCTGGAGGAAGCCATGGATAAGATCATAGAATTGAAAAATCTGACAAAAAATTACGGAGACCAGCAGGTCCTGCGCGGCATTAATCTGGACATCCATCAGAATGAGTTCCTGACCCTGCTGGGGCCCAGCGGCTGCGGCAAGACCACGACCCTGCGCATCATCGCCGGCTTTGAGGAACCCAGCAGCGGCCAGGTCCTCTTTGACGGCATGGACATTACGCCGGTTCCCTCCTACAAGAGGGAGGTCAACACTGTTTTCCAGAAATACGCCCTCTTTCCCCATATGAACGTATTCGACAACGTGGCCTTCGGCCTCAATATCCGCAAGATAGACAAGAATGTGGTCAAGACCAAAGTGGACCGCATGCTTGCCCTGGTGGGGCTGGCGGATTTCGGGACACGGGATGTGACCCGGCTTTCCGGAGGGCAGCAGCAGCGCGTGGCCATAGCCCGGGCCCTGGTAAATGAACCCAAGGTCCTGCTGCTGGATGAGCCGCTGGGCGCCCTGGATGCCAAGCTGCGCAAGGAGATGCAGGTGGAGCTGAAAAAGATCCAGCAGGAAGTGGGCATCACATTTGTCTTCGTAACCCACGACCAGGAGGAGGCGCTGACCATGTCCGACACGGTGGTCGTCCTCAACGAGGGAACGATCCAGCAGATCGGCACCCCCATAGATATATACAATGAACCCGAGAACCGCTTTGTGGCCAATTTTATAGGCGAGTCCAATATCATAGACGGTATCATGAACCATGATCTTCTGGTTACATTCGATGACGTGCAGTTTGAATGCGTGGACAAGGGCTTTCCGGAAAATGAGCCTGTCGATGTTGTTCTGCGTCCGGAAGATATCGATATCGTAAAACCCGAAGACGGAAAGCTGACCGGCGTGGTCCGCTCTGTCGTTTTCAAGGGCGTCCACTACGAGATCAGCGTTGAGACAAAATACCGTACATATAAGATCCACACTACAGATTACTGCGCGGTGGGAACGCCGGTAGGGCTGACCCTGACGCCGGATGATATCCACATCATGTGGAAGATGGGGAGCTATTAATGAAAGAGTACAGAAAGCTGTCAATTCCTTATCTGGTCTGGACTGTTATATTCATAGTGATCCCGCTGATCCTGATCGTGCTCTATGCCTTTACGGTCGGGGGCAATCCGGTGCGGACCCTGAATTTTACCCTGTCCAATTTTGCCAAGGTCAATGAGCCGACCTATATCCGGGTCTTTATAAAATCGCTGGAGCTGGGCGTGCTGACGACGGCCATCTGCCTCTTTGCAGGCTATCCTCTGGCCTATATCATATCAAGATTTCCGGACGAGCAGCAGGATATCCTCATACTGGTGGTTACCATCCCCACCTGGATCAATATGCTGCTGCGCACATATGCCTGGATGAACCTGCTTTCCGATAACGGCATTATAAACGGTCTGCTGGCGAAGCTGGGCCTGGGCAGCCTGCATATGATGTATACAGACTTCGCGGTGATCATCGGCATGGTCTGCAACTTCATGCCCTTTATGATCATACCCATCCACACATCTCTGCAGAAGATGGATCCCTCCCTGATAGAGGCTGCCATGGATCTGGGGGCCAGCCCTCTGCAGACATTCCGCAAGATCATCCTGCGCCTGTCCATGCCGGGCGTGATCAACGGGATCGTCATGGTATTTCTGATGGGCATTTCCTCCTTCGTCATCCCCAAGCTGCTGGGCGGCGGACAGTATGTGCTCATAGGAAATCTCATAGAATCCCAGTTTATAACCGTGGGAGACTGGAACTTCGGTTCAGCCATCTCCACCATCCTGGCGGTCATCATCCTTATTGCCATGCGGCTGATGAAGAAGATGGACCTCAAGGAAGCGGACGGGGAATAGGAGGCAGGGCATGCAGAAAAAGTCAAAAGGAATCTTTTCGAAGATATACATCGCTCTGTGCTTTGCTTTCTTTTACCTGCCGATCGTGGTAACCATCGTCTTTTCCTTCAACTCTTCCAAGTCTCTCTCGAATTTTACGGGATTTTCCCTGCGCTGGTATGCTTCCCTGCTGCAGAACGGAGAGGTTGTCAAGGCAGTCTATGTGTCTGTTACCATAGCGGTGCTGGCAACGATCATTTCCACGGTCCTGGGAACGATCACCGCCATCGGCCTGTCAAAAACCAGAAAGATCCTCCGGGACGCGATGCTGAGCCTGAATGATATCCCCATCCTCAACCCGGATATTGTTACGGCTATTTCTCTGATGCTGCTCTTCTCCTCCCTGGGAATGGAGAAGGGCTATATGACCATGCTGCTGGCCCATATAGGCTTCTGTACGCCCTTTGTCATAACAAGCGTCTATCCCAAGGTGAGAGGACTGGATCCCAGCCTGGCCGATGCTGCCATGGATCTGGGCGCCACGCCCTTCCAGGCTCTGACAAAGGTCATCCTGCCTATCCTGCGGCCGGGCATTTTCGCGGGCATTCTGCTGTCCTTTACCATGTCCTTCGATGACTTCGTCATTTCCTACTTTGTATCCGGAAACGGCGTAAAAAATATTTCCATCGTGGTCTACAACATGACAAAGCGCATCAATTCGACCATCAACGCCCTGTCTACCCTGGTGATCCTTGTCATTATCCTGGTGCTGGTCGCATTCAGGATCCTGCCCAGGGTCCACAGGAAGAGGCATCCTGAGGAGGCGGGCAAAGACAAGAGCAGGAAGAACCGCAATCTGGGTATCGGCATGGCCGCCCTGGCAGGTCTGCTGGTACTGGGGACCTGGGCAGCGGTCCACACCAGCGGAGCCAGCAGGGAGCTGCGGGTCTACAATGCCGGTGAGTACATGGATCTGGACCTGCTCAAGGAATTTGAGCAGAAATACAACTGCACGGTCATCTACGAAACATTTGAATCAAATGAAACAATGTATACCAAGCTGCTGGCCGGTGATCAGTATGACATCCTGGTGCCCTCCGACTACATGATAGAGAGGCTGATAAAGGAAGATTACCTGCAGCCCCTGGACTGGGACCTGATAAGCAATAAGGACGCGATAAACCCTGATGTACTTGGGAAGGACTATGATCCCGACAATACATACAGCGTGCCCTATTTCTGGGGAAATGTCGGCATCCTTTATGATAAGAGAGTGGTTTCCCAGGAGGATGCTGCCCAGGGCTGGGATCTGCTGATGAACCCCAAATACGCCGGCCGCCTTTATATGTATGATTCCGAGCGCGATTCCATGATGGTAGCCCTCAAGGCCCTGGGCTATTCCATGAACACCTCAGATCCGCAGCAGCTGCAGGAGGCCTACGATTGGCTCATTAAGCAGAGAGATACCATGAAGCCCATCTATGCCGGCGACGATGTCATAGACAACATGATCTCCGGCAACAAGGCCATCGCTGTAGTTTATTCCGGCGACGCCACCTATATCATGTCCGAAAATCCCAATCTGGGCTACATCATGCCGGACCAGGGAACAAATCTCTGGTATGACGCCATGGTCATGACAAAGAGCTGCCGCAATACGGAGCTGGCCGAGGAGTTTATGGACTTTTTCCTGGAGAAGGACAATGCCCTGCGCAACACGCAGTTTGTCGGCTATTCATCTCCCGTGGAATCTGTCTATGAACAGATGCAGAATGAGGATTACGAGGGCATCTCCGCTTACGTGCCGCGGGTCGGCTATGAGAAGGATGAAATATTCCACTATCAGGATGCAGAGACCAAAAAGCTTTTTGCCCAGCTGTGGACAAAAGTCAAAGCCCAGTAGGCAGCTGCAGCCGGACCGGGAACGGATATTACGGACTTTCGCAGCAGCAATAGGGCACCGCCATCAGCGCGGTGCCCTATTTTGTCTTCTGGCAGTTATTGAAAATAATTATCAATAGCCGCCACAGAAGTTAGTTGGCTTTAACCGACCCTCAATTTATAATAATGATAGTTGTTATCAAGTACATGCAGAATGATGCTGCCACCGGGAAAAGAGTGAGATCAGAAAGTGAAGGATTATGAGAATGGCGCAAGCCGGGATTTCCCGTCCGAAGATAAATGGAGCGGCACAGACTCCCGCTTCCGGAGAGCGGACATCTCTGACGGCAGGGAACGCGTACAGGGGATGCTGCGCAAAAAAGGTTTTCGGGTGACCCGCCAGAGACAGATCATCCTGGATGTGATCTTTGATAATGATTGTTCCAGCTGCAAGGAGATTTATTATCTGGCGGCCCGCAAAGATCCGGGTATAGGCATGGCAACGGTCTACCGCATGGTGAACACGCTGACGGAGATCGGTGTTCTGCAGGCGGCGGCGCTGCGGCCCGCGCAGGGCTGCGGTCTGGCAGCGGGTCTTGATATAGAGCTGAGCGACGGAGACGTGGTCCATCTGAATAAAGAAGAGACCATGAGTGTCATTAATACCATTCTGCGGCGGAAAGGGATCCGAGATAACCGCCCGGTCCGGGGCCTGCGCCTGAAGTAGATCTGCTAAAGAGACACGGTATGCAGAGTATAAGAGAATATCTGGCGGGAGATGCAGGCACTGCTTTCTCCCTTTTTGTCGCTGTTGATAGAATTTCATCAATAAGCGGAACGGTTAGTTTCTGTTCGATTCCGCGATGATGCTATAATCCTTTTAACAGCAAAAATCATTAATACGCAGCCGCTGTGCTGCGATTTTTTATTAAAGAAAGGACGGATGTTTTATGTTTAACTGGCGTGGATTTGTTTGTGGTGTACTGGCAGGAACTGTAGGGATCCATATTCTCTCAAGCCGCGAGGCTAAGACGGTATATGCTCATGTAGGAGCCGCTATCCTGCATGGAAAGGATGATATCGTAAAGCAGGGGCAGATCCTGCAGGAGAACTGCGCTGATATCGGAGCCCGCGCGAAGAAGATAAATGAAGAGAGCTACGCGAAAGAAAGAGAAAGCATGATCAGCAACGTTTACGAGAAGAAGGCAGAACAGGAAGCGGCCCAGGCAGAGTCAGCGCAGTAAGGAGCGGGGCTGCATATGAAAGGATATATTGCGGACCGGACACCCGGGCGTGTCCGGGTTGTATTAGACTGTGAACCACTGTCATTCAGGGAAGCAGATGTCCTGGAATACTATCTTGAAAAGATTCCCGGTGTGAAAAGGGCTTATGCCCATGATCTCACCCATTGCGTGACCGTGATATTAAGGAGGCCGGAGCAGGAACTGCTGCAGGCGGCTTCCGGAAAATATTTCCGGGAAGAGGGGATCCCTTCCCGGGCAGCCCTGCTTTATGACCGGGCACAGAGCGGGCGGCCCTATGCGCCGGGGGCCTATCTGGATATGGTGATCCAGCCCCAGCGCCGGACTACCTGCGCGGCTCTGCAGGCAGAAAGGGATTTTTACCGGGATACAGAGGAACAGATCCTGCAGGCCCTGCGAATCTATGAGGGGCCGACGCAGGATCTGCTCCAGTCCTGCCCTGAAAATCCGGGCCGGCAGATAAACCGGGAGTACCAGATGAAACTGATCGATCTTGTGGGATGGAAGCTTTTCCGTATGTTCATCCTGCCGGCGCCGATAGAGAACATCTGGACCATCGTGCAGAGCCTGCGCTGTATCTGGAGAGGGCTGAGAACAGTGAAAGACAGAAAGCTGCGGGTAGAGCAGCTGGATGCCATTTCCGTCGGGGTATCTGTTCTCCGCGGTGATTATGCTACAGCCGGAACGGTCATGTTCCTGCTGCAGCTGGGCGACCTGATAGAGGAGTGGACCCGCAAGAAGGCCGTCAGCGATCTGGCCCGGAGCATGTCTCTGCATGTGGATAAAGTCTGGATCCGTGAGGGCAGCACTGAGATGGAAGTTCCCATTTCCGGGGTAAAGGCCGGTGATACCATTGTGGTCCGCTCCGGCAGCGTAATTCCTCTGGACGGGAAGATACTTGAAGGCGAGGTTCTGATAAACCAGGCCTCCATGACCGGCGAGTCCATGCCCGTGCGGGGCCGCGGCGGCGATCCGGTCTATGCCGGAACCGTGCTGGAAGAGGGCGAGTGTACCATTGAGGTAACATCCGGTGCGGGCAGCGGCCGCTATGACAAGATCGTCCACATGATAGAGGGAACTGAAAAGATGAAGTCAGATACGGAGAATAAAGCCGTTCATCTGGCGGACCGGCTTGTTCCCTTCAGTCTGGCCGGTACTGCCCTGACGCTGCTGCTGACCCGGAACGTCAACAAGGCAGTGTCGGTCCTCATGGTCGATTATTCCTGCGCTCTAAAGCTGTCCATTCCGCTGGCTGTATTGTCAGCCATCCGGGAGTGCGGGGAAGAAAGGATCGTTGTCAAGGGCGGGCGCTATATGGAGAGTGTCGCCAAAGCCGATACCATCGTCTTTGATAAGACCGGAACCCTGACACGGGCTGTGCCCAGGGTTGTCGGGATCACACCTTTCGGCGGCAGCAGTGAGGAGGATGTATTGCGGATCGCTGCCTGCCTGGAGGAGCATTATCCCCATTCCATGGCCAGCGCGGTCGTAAAGGAAGCTGCCAGCCGCGGCATTACTCATGATGAGATGCATTCCCAGGTGCAGTATGTTGTCGCCCACGGGATCGCCAGCCATATTGACGGCAGGAAAGCCATTATCGGCAGCGCGCATTTTGTCTTTGAGGACGAGAAGACTGTGATCCCGGAGGGAGAACAGGAGAAATACGACTGCCTTGCACCCGAATATTCCCATCTCTATATGGCGATAGACGGAGTACTGGCAGGCGTCATAAGCATTGCGGATCCTATCCGCGATGAGGTGCCCCAGGTGCTGGCAAAGCTGCGGGCCCTGGGCATCAGCAATATTGTCATGATGACAGGGGACGGTGAGAAGACTGCGGCAGCCATAGCCCGCAAGGCCGGGATAGACCGCTATTTTGCCGAGGTCCTGCCGGAGGACAAGGCCGGATATGTCACGAAGATGCGGCAGGAGGGCCACACCGTTATCATGGTCGGTGACGGTATTAACGATTCACCGGCCCTGTCAGCAGCAGATGCCGGCATTGCGATCAGCGACGGCGCCGCCATTGCAAGACAGATCGCAGACATCACCATGCGGGCCCGATCCCTGGAAGAACTGGTCTTCCTGCGCCGGATCAGCATGGCCATGAACCGGCGGGTAAAGAGAGACTTCCGTTTTGTTGTCGCTTTCAATACCCTGCTGATCGTGCTCGGCGTCATGGGGATACTGCCCGCGCAGACTTCCGCGCTGCTGCATAATTCCTCGACTCTGCTGCTCGCTGGATACAGCATGACAAATCTGCTGCCCCAGTAGGGCAGAAAGATACATACGAAGACCCCGGACGAACGATATGAGTATATTGTTTGTCCGGGATTTTCTTATATTTTTCGTGGTTTTGACAGTAAAAAGCAAACATTATTGATAATCATTATCACAAACATAGTTGCACAGGCTCCCGGAATCTGATATTATAAAAACAAAGTTAGACAGAACTAACCACATAAATCGGTTAATATCGGATTTGAACAGGAGCGGGGAACTATGAGTGTTGTAATCATCGGGGGCCATGACCGCATGGCAAGTCATTATAAGAAGATATGCAAGAACCACAAGTGTAAGGCGAAAGTATTCACACAGATGCCGGCAGACCTGTCCAGACAGATCGGATGTCCGGATCTGTGCATCCTTTTTACCAGCACGGTATCTCACAAGATGGTGCGGGTTGCGGTAGACGAGGCCTGCAGGCGTAATTTCAAGCTTGTCCGCAGCCATACCAGCAGCCAGGCAGCTCTGGAAGAGATCCTTGCTGCAAACGCAGGCTGAAGACTGACAGAGAAAAGACAATATATCGTTAAAAAACAGGCACGGGAGAAGCTTTTGATCCGCTTCTTCCCGTGCCTGTTTTCGCGTAACTGAGATGTCTCAGTTCTTATTCTCCAGATAGATCTGCTTGATCCTGTCAAATGTCTCGTCACTGATGACGTGCTCTATCCGGCAGGCATCCTTTTCCGCGGTCTGGCTGCTGATGCCGATGGACTGCAGGTAGTCTGTGAGAATGCGGTGGCGCTCGTAGATCTTGCGGGCGATCGCCAGCCCTTCATCTGTGAGGAAAAGATAATTCTGGTCATCCATATCCACGTAGCCATTCTCCCGCAGGCGCTTCATGGCAACGCTGACAGAAGGCTTGGAAAAGCCCAGATGGTGTGCCACATCAATGGACCGCACTTCCGGTTTCTCTTTGGAAAGCACAAGGATTGCCTCAAGATAATCTTCGGGTGATTCCTGCATCTTCATGGGACAACTTCCTTTCTAAATAAATAACCTGAATAAATATCCTGGAAAAACACCTGGGGGTGTCTTTGTATAGTCGGTATTTTTACTTTATCACATTTTGATGAAAGGGTCAAAGCCGGCACAGCTTTTTGGATGGACGGGAAGGGAGGTTTATGCTATGATGGCAATAGTACTTTCGAAAAATGAGGGAGAATAGAACAGATGGATGTTTTTCACATGATTTTCAACGGCACGAACCTCCTGCTGCTGGTTTTTGTCCTGCTGGTCATGTACGGCTTCTGGAGGCCTTTTTTCAGAGGAGAGAAGCGGACAGGCAAGGTAGAGAAGTATATTCATCCGGTCAAGGGCAAGAACAGCAGCCTGACCTGGTGCGTACAGTTTGAGTACAGGGATCCGAACGGGGGCAAGAAGAAGCACTGCGTGTCCAAGCGGGTCTATAATACCATCAATGAGGCCCGCAAGGCTTATCCGGTAGGCAAGACGGCCAGGATCCAGGTCTATATAAATCAGGATGATTACAGAGAGTGCATGATCCTTTCAGACGGGCAGGATTCCCGGACGGCCATGTTCTATTCTGCTGTCGCCATCATAGCCGGCTTCGGCGTCGCGGCTGCCTACTATCTTGTCACGAATCAGTAGGGGGCCGCGGGATGCTGCTGACAACATTGTGCTACATGGAGAAGGACGGCCGCTATCTGATGCTGCACCGGACCAAGAAGCAGCACGATATCAATAAAGATAAATGGATCGGTATCGGCGGAAAGTTCGAGGACAAGGAGAGCCCGGAGGACTGCCTGCTCAGAGAATGCCGGGAGGAGACCGGCCTTGTGCTCACGGATTACCGTTTCCGGGGCATCGTTACCTTTGTTACCGACCGTTATGAGACGGAATTCATGCACCTGTATTCGGCCTATGACTGGACGGGGGACATGATCGTCTGTGATGAGGGCGACCTGGAATGGCTGGATATGGAGAAAGTCTTCTCCCTGCGGATCTGGGAAGGGGACAAGATCTTCTTCTGGCTGATGCAGCATGATGCTCCCTTCTTTTCTCTTAAGCTGGAATATATAGGAGATGATCTGGTCTGCTACGCCCTGGACGGCGTCTATCACCGGCGCAGCCGGGAAGGCCAGAATATGTATGAAGAATTTTTGAACTGCTATGGAACAGGGGCAGAGGACTGAATAGCCGGTCTTCTGCCTTTTTTCTGCCCGGACGAGGCCGGCACCGTTTTTGCGGCAGGAGAAAAGATCTTGTAGATTTGCACAGGATCAGGGGCTGCTTTTTGCCTGAAAAAATTTATCAAAGGCATTGACAGGAGGGATGAGGGTGCTATACTGAAACCAACATATGAACAGTTGAACATATGATGATTTAATGAATGATCATTCATTATTCAGGAGGGATTTTCAGATGAAGAAAACATATAAGATCGATGTGGACTGTGCCAACTGTGCTGCCAAGATGGAAGAGGCCGCGAAGAAAGTAGAAGGCGTAAAGGATGCCAATGTCAACTTCATGACCCTGAAGATGAAGGTGGAATTTGAGGACGGCCATACACCGGAGGAGGTTATGCCCAATATCCTTAAGGCCTGCCGCAAAGTTGAGAGCGACTGCGAGATTTTCTTCTAGGAAGTGGGGAAATGAACCGAAAACAGAAAAAAGTTCTGGTCCGTATCATTATTTCCGCAGCCCTGCTGGTCATTTTCAGCCTGCTGCCGGTCAGGGGCTGGCTAAGATTCTTTCTGTTCCTGATCCCCTACCTTATTATCGGTTATGATATTCTGAAGAAGGCCGGAAAGGGCATCCTCAACCGGCAGGTATTCGATGAGAATTTCCTCATGGCGGTGGCCACCATCGGGGCCATTATCCTGGGTGAGTATGTTGAGGGCTCCGCGGTCATGCTTTTCTATCAGGTCGGGGAACTCTTTCAGAGCTTTGCGGTGGGCAGGAGCCGGAAGAATATTACCGAGCTCATGGATATCCGGCCGGATTATGCGAATCTGGAGACGGAAGACGGGACGGAAGAAGTCGATCCGGATGACGTGGAAGTCGGCAGCATTATTGTTGTAAAGCCCGGTGAGAAGATTCCCATAGACGGCCTTGTAGTGTCCGGAAGGTCTGCGCTTAACACCAGCGCGCTGACCGGCGAGAGCGTTCCCCGGGATGTGGGGCCCGGCGAACAGGTACTGAGCGGCAGTATCAATCAGAACGGTCTGCTGCGGATCCGCACGACACAGGAATTCGAGGAGTCTACGGCTTCGAAGATCCTGGATCTGGTGGAGAATGCCAGCTCCCGCAAGTCCCGGTCTGAGAACTTCATCACGAAATTTGCCCATTATTATACACCGGCAGTCTGCTACAGTGCCCTGGCTCTGGCCGTGGCGCCGCCGCTGGTGCGCATGGCTTTCCTGGGGCTTGCCCCCGAATGGGGGGACTGGATCCTGCGCGCACTGACATTTCTGGTCATCAGCTGCCCCTGTGCGCTGGTCATCAGCATTCCACTCAGCTTTTTTGCAGGTCTGGGCTGCGCCAGCCGCAATGGGATCCTGGTAAAGGGTTCCAACTATCTGGAGGAGCTGGCGTCCACAAAGTATGTGGTATTTGACAAGACCGGGACCATGACCCGGGGCGTCTTTGAAGTCAGCGGGATCCACCACAGCAGTATGCCTGAGGAGGAGCTGCTTGAATACGCGGCTCTGGCAGAGATGTATTCAAGCCACCCCATCAGCCAGAGTCTGCGCCGCGCCTGCGGCAGGGATCTGGACGAGCACCGGGTAAAGAACCTCGAGGAGATAGGCGGCCGGGGCATTACCGCCGAGGTGGACGGCCATAAGATCGCCGCCGGAAACGCAGGGCTCATGCAGGAGATGGGTATTGACTACATGGACTGCCACAGTGTGGGCACGGTTGTACATGTGGCCATGGACGGGCAGTACGCCGGCCATATTCTGATCGCGGATCTGATAAAGCCGACTGCCCGGTCAGCAGTCCGCCAGCTGCATGAGGCAGGTGTAAAGAGCACGGTCATGCTGACCGGCGACAGCCGCCGGGTCGGCGAATCTGTGGCGCAGACACTGGGCATAGATGAAGTCCACGCACAGCTGCTGCCGGCCCAGAAGGTGGAGCTGGTAGAGCAGATGATCCAGAAGAAGGGAAAGGGAGAGATCCTGGCCTTCGTCGGGGACGGCATAAACGACGCACCGGTACTGGCCCGGGCAGACATCGGCATCGCCATGGGAGCCATAGGGTCGGATGCGGCCATAGAGGCGGCGGACGTGGTCCTTATGGATGATAACCCCGAGAAGATCTCTCTGGCGATCCGCATTGCCAGAAAATGCATCCGCATAGTCTATGAGAATATCATTTTCGCCATAGGCGTCAAAGTCCTCTGCCTGATCCTGGGCGCGCTGGGCATAGCCAATATGTGGGCGGCTATATTTGCTGATGTAGGCGTTATGGTCATCGCGGTCATCAATGCCATCAGGGCTCTGCGGATCCGGCAGGACAGACCGGCCGCTGATGCAGCGGCGGAGCAGGAAGCCGGACAGGCATAAACAGAAAGTAAAAACAGTACAGTTTTTCTCCATTATTGCAAAAGCACAGGTACAGCCTGTGCTTTTTGTATTATTATACAGGGGGATAGAAATAAGTTCTGTAGTCTGAAATGTAAAATTATGGTATGATGTAGGTAAACTGGAGGCAAAATGATGGAAAAAACAGAGTACTATATCCATTCGACGAATGGAAAAAACAGACTTCATGTTATAGAGTGGAAGCCAGAGGGACAGCCAAGGGCTATTGTTCAGATCTCGCATGGTATGTCTGAATATGTCGGCCGTTATGACCGGTTTGCCTCTTTTCTGGCGGATAACGGTTTCGTCGTGACCGGCAATGATCACCTCGGCCATGGACAGAGTGTAAAAGATGACGGAGAGCTCGGATATTTTCCTGCAGTGCAGGGTTCGGAGACGGTAGTGAATGACCTTTACAAGGTCACCCGGACCGTGCGCGCAAAGTATCCGGGGCTCCCTTTTATTATGTTTGGACACAGTATGGGGTCTTTTCTGGCCCGGCGTTATATCATGACGCACGGGCAGGGAACAAGCGGCGCGGTCTTGATGGGAACCGGCCTGCAGCCGGATGCGGCTCTGAAAGCCGGCAGATCTATAGCCGGTATGATTGGCAGATTCCGGGGGGATCGTCATATCAGCCCGCTGCTGCAGGTCATGGCGTTCGGCTCCTATGCCGCCAGGATCCACCCGAAGCGGACGGACTTTGACTGGCTCTCCAGAAACAAGGAGAACGTGGACCGTTATATTTCCGATAAATACTGTGGCTTTCCCTTCACTGTGAACGGCTTTCTCACGCTTTTTGATGTGCTGTCCTTCATCCAGAAGGAAGAGAATATCCGCCGGATTCCCAAAGATCTTCCGGTTATGATGGTCAGCGGCGGGGACGACCCGGTAGGCCATTACGGGAAAGATGTGAAGGAGATAGCCGGCCAGCTGCGGCAGGCGGGACTGCGCAGAGTAGAGATGAGGATCTATCCGGATGACCGGCATGAACTTCTCAATGAGGATGACTATGCCAGGGTGCAGCAGGATATTCTGACTTTTATAGAGAGCTGTCTGATCTAGACGGCAGACCGGAAGATCCGGCAGGCAAAAGGGATATTATCTGGAGGTTTTTATGGATATTTTCGGCTTACTGACTATGATCGGGGGCATTGCCCTATTCCTTTTCGGCATGCAGGTCATGGGGGACGGCCTTGGCCGGATCGCCAACGGCCGGATGGGAAAGGTCCTGGAGAAGATGACGGACAGCCCCTATAAGGGTGTGCTGCTGGGCCTTTTGGTAACAGCAGTCATCCAGT
The DNA here is from genome assembly GCA_900317095.1 of uncultured Eubacteriales bacterium. Classification (GTDB taxonomy): domain Bacteria; phylum Bacillota; class Clostridia; order Lachnospirales; family Lachnospiraceae; genus UBA2912. Next base: position 15,297 of record ONFL01000083.1, read on the forward strand.
CATCCAGCGCGACGACCGTTATGGTCGTGGGCTTTGTAAATTCCGGTGTCATGAAGCTGTCGCAGGCGGTCGGTGTCATCATGGGCGCCAATATCGGAACGACCGTTACATCCTGGCTGCTGTCCCTGACAGGAATTCAGGACGACAGCGTGTTCATGCAGCTGCTCAAGCCCAGTTCCTTTTCCCCTGTTCTGGCGGTCATCGGCGTGTTCTTCCTGATGTTCAGCAAGAGTGAGAAAAAGCATGACGCAGGCATGATCATGATGGGATTCGCAGTGCTGATGTTCGGCATGGAGACTATGAGCAGCGCGGTGGCTCCGCTGGCAGATGTGCCGGAATTCACGAACATTCTGACCATGTTCAAAAATCCCATACTGGGCGTGCTGGCCGGTCTTATCCTCACAGCGGCTATCCAGAGCTCTTCCGCTTCCGTCGGTATTCTCCAGTCCCTGTGCACGACAGGAGCGGTCACATACGGGGCGGTCTTCCCCATTATCATGGGCCAGAATATCGGAACATGCGTAACGGCGCTCATTTCCGCGGTAGGCGCCTCCAAAAACGCCAAGAGAGCGGCCTTTGTCCATCTCTATTTTAATATCATCGGTACGATCATTTTCATGGCAGGCTTTTATATCGCTCATGCTATTGTGGGCTTTGCCTTTTTTGACGAAGCGGCCACTCCGGCAGGCATTGCCGTGGTCCACAGTACATTCAATATCGTGGCGACTCTGATCCTGCTGCCCTTTCATAAAGGATTGGAGAAGCTGGCCATCCTTACGGTACGGGATAAGCCGGGAGAAGCCGGCGAGGAAGCAGAGCAGGAAGCAGCCGACTCCGCTCTGGCACTGCTGGACAACCGTTTCCTGGCACAGCCGTCCATTGCTGTTGACAACAGCCGGGATGTAGCGGTCCGCATGGCTCATCTGTCCCGGAAAGCTCTCTTTAAGGCTCTGGAGAATGTCTTTCAGTTTGATAAAGAACGGGCAGGCCAGGTGGAGAAGCTGGAGAACAAGGTCGATCTGTTTGAAGACACGCTGGGGACATATCTGATCAAGCTCAGCAGCCGGGATCTGAATGAGGAAGACAGCCAGAAGCTGAGTATGCTTCTGCACAGTGTCAGCGATATTGAGAGAATTTCCGACCACGCCCTGAATATTTCCGAGAAGGCGCAGGAAATATATGATAAGAAAGTTACATTTTCCGAGCAGGGCCGCCGGGAGCTGGAGATCTTCACGAACGCGGTCAGGGATATCGTCAACATGGCTGTGGACGCGCTGGAGAATGATAATGTGGAGCTGGCAAGGCAGGTCGAGCCTCTGGAAGAAGTAGTCGACCGGCTCAATGACCTGGTCAAGAACCGTCATATCATGCGGCTGCAGACCGGGGAATGTTCTCTGGATTCCGGTTTCATCCTCAACGATCTTGCAGTGAATTACGAGAGGGTAGCCGACCACTGCTCCAATATTGCTGTTGACCTCATCCGTATCCATGAAAATGACTTTGAAGTCCATGAATATCTGGATGATGTGAAGAACAGCGAGGATCCTGAATTTATGGAGCTCTACAGAGAGGACAGGGATAAATACCGGCTGCCGGATGAGAAAAAGCCGCAGAAATAATATAAGCCGGAGCTTACCGCTCCGGTTTTTTTATGCCTTTTGTCTGTTTTTTGCGGGGATCTGGGCCAGCATGATGGCCAGGAACATGAGTCCGCATCCGGACAGTTCCCGGGCAGAAAGCTTCTGCCCCAGGATGACCCAGCCTGCCAGCAGGGAGAAGGAAGACTCCAGACTCATGAGCAGGGAGGCCACGACGGGATCCGTATCTTTCTGGGCTATGATCTGCAGGGTGTAGCCCACGGCGCTGGAGAGAGCGCCTGCGTAAAGGAGGGGCTTCCAGGCGGCAAGCAGGCCGGTCAGGCTGATATCTTCAAATATCAAAGCAGGGACCGTGCTCAGGACCGCGCAGACCAGAAACTGCAGCCAGGCCATGCGGATGCCGTCCACCATAGGCGCATAATGATCTATGGCCATGATCTGCAGAGCAAAGAAAAAGGCACAGCACAGTTCCAGCAGATCCCCTGCCCCCAGGCTGACCCTGCCGCCTGCCAGACAGAGCAGGTAAAGACCGGCAATAGCCAGGCCGACGCTGATCCAGAGGCGGACGCCGGGCTTTTTTTTGAGAAATATGCCCAGCAGGGGGACCAGAATGATGTACATGGCTGTGATGAAGCCGGCTTTGCCGACGGTAGTATACTTTATGCCGATCTGCTGCAGGCAGCTGGCCGCTGCCAGCAGGGCTCCGGAAAGGATCCCTGCCTGCAGAAGCCTCTTGCGGTCACGGCCGGAGGCCGGAAGAATATGGAAGGCGGTGTCAGAGGCAGCAGGACCGTCCTGGGTCTGTCCGCTGCTGCGGTCCAGAAAGCCCAGCAGGGGGAGCAGGATCAGGACAGCAATGTAATTGCGCACTGCTGTGAATGTAAAGGGTCCGACATATTTCATGCCGACGCTCTGGGCGACGAAGGCCACGCCCCAGATAAAAGCGGTCAGCAGCAGGAGCAGGCTGCCCCGGGTACTTTTCTTCTTAATATCTGCATATGTATCTTTTTGCATACAGCAAAACACCTCTGTTTCCGGCGGAATTAGACAAATAGTAGCATAAAGGCCTGCAAAATGCAAATCGCGGGGTAAAATCCCAAAAAGAGTTTTGGAAAAGGTGTTTTAATTGGCAAAGAGGCGGCGCCTGCAGTATAATGAAAAGTAGTTTTTTCACAGAGAGGATCCCCGTTTCCGGTGTATATTCCGCGGAGGATCACAGGAGGTTTTTATGAAAGTTGTTTCAGTAGAAGAGGCGGCAGCGGCAATTCCTGACGGCGCCACCCTGATGGCCACAGGCTTCACCGCGTCCGCAATTCCGGAATATGTCTTAAAGGGAATCGAGGACCATTTTCTGGCAGAAGGGAGTCCTAAAAATCTTACAGCTGTATGGGATGCGGCTCTGGGTGACGGCAGAGGAGCCGGCATGGATCATCTGGCCCATGAAGGGCTGGTTAAGGAAGCTATTGCTTCCCACTGCAACCTGGTGCCCCATATGCAGGCCATGATCGATGAGAACAAGATCCCTGCCCATATCCTGCCCCTGGGCACCATTTCCCAGATGGTCCGCGAGAGCGGTTCCGGCAGACCGGGCGTATTTACAAAGATAGGCCTGGGAACATTTGTAGATCCCAGACTGGCAGGCGGCAAGGCCAACGATATCACAAAAGAAGATATGGTAGAGGTTATGAATATTCACGGGGAGGAATACCTGTTCTACAAGGCGTTCCCTATCCAGGCAGCTGTGATCCGCGGTACGACCATAGATGAGCACGGCAATCTGACCTGTGAACACGAGCCCTGCATCTGCGATATGATGGTTGTGGCGCAGGCGGTAAAGCGCAGCGGCGGCGTTGTCATTGCCCAGGTGGAGAGCGTCTGCGAGTATGGCAGTCTGAATCCCCGGGATATTATTGTTCCCGGTTTCATGATAGACTACGCGGTTGTGGCTCCGAAGGAATACCACCCCATGACATGCGGGCATCCGGAGTATGAGCCCAACTGGGGTCAGGAATACCGGATTCCCTTAAGCAGCGTACCGGCTCTTCCTCTGAATGAGCGCAAGATCATTGCCAGAAGAGCGGCCATGGAGCTGGAGCCTGATCAGATCGTTAATCTGGGCTTCGGCATGCCGGAGGGTGTTGCTTCTGTAGCGGCCGAGGAGGGCTTTGCGGATAAGCTGACGCTGACGGTAGAATGCGGCCATATAGGCGGAGTTCCGGCCGGCGGCCTGAATTTCGGTGCCTGCTTTAACTCTGACTACGTGGTCGATATGACCCGGCAGATGGACTGGTACGACGGCGGCGCTCTGGACTGCGCTTTCCTGGGCGCGGCGGAGATAGACCAGTATGGCAATGCCAATGTGACCCGGTTCGGCAAGACCGTGGGACCGGGCGGCTTCATCAATATTGCCCAGACAGCCAAGAAGGTCTGCTACTGCGGCACCCTGACAGCCGGCGGCCTGAAGGTTGCTGTGGAGAACGGAAAGCTGATCATCAGCAGTGAGGGCCGGACAAAGAAGTATGTCTCTGACGTGGAACAGATATCCTTCAGCGGGCCGACTGCCCATAAGATGGGACAGGAAGTGCTCTATATCACCGAGCGCGCCGTATTCCGTCTGACAGAGGACGGGCCGGTGCTGACGGAGATCGCGCCCGGCATAGACCTGAAGAGCCAGGTCCTCGACCAGATAGATTTCGAAGTGAAGGTCGCGGATGACTTAAAGGAAATGGACGCGCGGATCTTCCGCAATGAGCCCATGGGGATCACGATTTAAGAGCTGACGTATGATAAATACAGGGCGGCTGTCCCGGTTTCGTGCCGGGGCAGCCGCCCTTTTTATGCTTTGTGCAGATATCCGGAAGGACATTTCTTTTTCCATATAAATTCCTATAAAAAAGTAAAACCATTTGTGATATGATGTAATGGTATGGATTCTGAAAAAACGGGGGCCCGCGAGGAAGCCCTGACGGAGATGCTTTGAATATGAAGATCAGAGGACTTGAGATCGGCCGGGGAAGGCCGAAGATCTGTGTGCCTATCGTGGCCTCTTCTGTGGAGGAAGCCCTGCGGCAGGCACAGAGCCTGCAGTCTCTGCAGGCGGCTCAGCTGCTGGAGTGGCGCTGGGACTGTGTGGATAAGGAAGCTCTTTCGGGGGATATCTGCCCGGCGCTGACAGCCATGCGGGCTGCTGCCGGGGATAAACCCCTGCTGGTGACCATGCGGACTGCGGCTGAGGGCGGGAATATGGACCTGTCAGACAAAGCCTATGAGGATTTTTATGAGAAGGTGCTGGAGAGCGGAGCCGCTGACCTCATAGATCTGGAGCTTCTGGCTCATGACCGGGCCTGCCTGGACCGGATCAGCGCCCTGGCCCGCCGGGCGGGAGTCAGAGTGATCATGTCCAGCCATGATTTCCAGAAGACGCCGCCCAGGCAGGAGATCCTGGAGAGGCTGCGGCTTATGGAGAAGGCCGGTGCTGATATACTGAAGATTGCCGTCATGCCGGCAGACATGGAGGATGTGCTGGAACTGCTGGCAGCCACGCAGCAGATGCATCGGGAGACAGACAGGCCGCTGATCACCATGGCCATGGGAGCCGCGGGCTGCGTGAGCCGCAGCTGCGGCGGTTTTTTCGGATCCGCCGTGACATTCGGGGCGGCCGGCCGGCAGTCGGCACCTGGACAGATGGATGCCGGGGATCTTGAGCAGGTCCTGAACCTGCTTTACCCGGACGATATTTATTAATAGAAAAAACTGACGGGCCAGGCCCGGCTTGTAAAGTAATTTTAACAGAGAGCGGAATATTGATAGAGTTTGAGAGAAGAGTCGGTTTTGATAATGAGAAATACCTGAATATGCAGTCGGAGAGGATCCGGGAGCGGATATCCCGGTTCGGCGGGAAATTATATATGGAATTCGGCGGAAAGCTTTTTGACGATTTCCATGCCTCCCGCGTGCTGCCTGGTTTTGAGCCGGACAGCAAGCTGCGGATGCTGCTTAAGCTCAGGGATAAGGCGGAGATCGTTATTGCCGTCAGCGCGTCGGCCCTGGCCCGCAGCAAGAAGCGGGGCGATATCGGCATTACCTACGGCCAGGAGGTTCTGCGCCTGGCAGACCTTTTCCGGGCCGCGGGCCTGTATGTGGGCAGCGTAGTGGTTACCCAGTATGACGGCCAGCCGGCAGCAGACAGTTTCATCAGTCATCTGCAAAGCCTGGGCATGCCGGCATACCGGCATTATCTGATAGAGGATTATCCGGCGGATGTCCGCAGGATCGTCAGCGAGGAAGGGTTTGGAAAGAATGATTATATCCCGACGACCCGCCCCCTGATCGTTGTGACAGCCCCGGGCCCCAGCAGCGGCAAGATGGCAGCCTGCCTGTCCCAGCTCTACCAGGAGAACAAGCGGGGCATCAAAGCCGGCTATGCCAAGTTTGAGACATTTCCGGTCTGGAACCTGCCCCTGAGCCATCCGGTCAACCTGGCCTATGAGGCGGCGACCGCGGATCTCATGGACGTCAATATGATAGACCCCTACCATCTGGAAAAATATGGAAAAACCACGGTAAACTATAACCGCGACATAGAGATATTTCCTGTGCTGGAGGCAATGTTCCGCGAGATCTACGGGAAGAGTCCCTACTCCTCGCCGACGGACATGGGCGTCAACATGGCAGGCATGTGCATTGTAGATGACGATTATGTAAGCCTCTGTTCCAGGCAGGAGATCGTCCGCCGCTATTTTCAGGCGGCCTGCGAGCAGAAGAAAGGCCGCGGAAGAGACGAGGAGCTGCGCCGCCTGCAGGTACTGATGCAGAAAAGCGGATATGGGCCGCAGGATTATCCGGCGGCTGCCGCAGCAGAGGCGGCCCACGGGCAGCACGGGGAGCCGGCAGCGGCCCTGGAACTGGCGGACGGAACGATCATTACCGGCAGGAATAAGGAAATGATGGGAGCCGCTTCAGCCATGCTGCTCAATGCCCTCAAATATATAGCAGAAATACCCGATGAAGTAAGACTCTTGTCCCCGGAGATCCTCCGGGCAGTACAGGATCTGAAAGTACAGCATCTTGGAAACCGCAACCCCCGCCTGCACGTCAAGGAGGCCCTGGTTGTTTTATCGGTCAGTGCGGCAAAGAATGAAGATGCCGCCAGAGCCCTGAAAGCTCTGCCCTGCCTGCGCCGCTGCAGCGCCCACAGCTCAGTCATTTTATCAGAAGAGGACGCCGCGGCATTCCGCAGGCTGGGTGTAAATATGACCTGCACGCCGCAGTATTCGGAGAACCGGCTTTATCACGGCTGAGGCAGAATAAATCTGGAGGATGAGAGAGTATGAAAATTGTTGTAAAATTTGGCGGCAGTTCCCTGGCGGATGCCGGACAATTTAAGAAAGTCGCAGATATTATCCACGCCAACCCGGACAGGAGATATGTTGTCCCTTCTGCTCCCGGAAAGCGTTTTGACGGAGACCGCAAGGTAACAGACCTGCTTTATGACTGCTATGCGGCAGAGCAGGATCCTGAGAGACTCAGTACCTGCCTGGAGGCAGTCAGAGCCCGTTATGATGAGATCATCCGGGACCTGGGTCTGGACCTGTCCCTGGATCAGGAGTTTGAGACCATAAGGACAAATCTGGAAGAAGGCGCGGACAAGGATTACTGCGCTTCCCGCGGCGAGTATCTGAACGGGATCGTTCTGGCTGCCTATCTGGGTTATGAGTTTATAGATTCCGCCCGGGTGATCCGTTTTGACGACGCGGGGAATTTTGACGGAGACAAGACAAATATCATCCTCTCCAGATGCCTGGAGGATATAGACCGCGCTGTCATCCCCGGTTTTTACGGGGCTACGGACAGCGGCGTGATCACAACATTTTCCCGGGGCGGCTCCGATATCACCGGTTCCATCGTAGCCCGGGCTGTGTGCGCGGATCTGTATGAGAACTGGACAGATGTCCCCGGCTTTCTGGTGGCGGACCCCAGGATCATAGATGATCCGCAGATCATCCATACACTGACATACAAGGAGCTGCGCGAGCTTTCTTATATGGGCGCGTCCGTTCTGCACGAAGACGCCATTTTCCCGGTGCGTTCCGAGGGCATTCCCATTCAGATCCGCAATACAAATAATCCCCAGGACGAGGGAACCATGATCGTGGAGAGCACAAGCCGCCGGCCTCAGTATATCATCACCGGCATAGCCGGCAAAAAGGGCTTCGCTTCCATCCTTGTCGAGAAAGACATGATGAACGAGGAAATCGGTTTCTGCCGCAAGGTCCTGCAGGTGTTTGAGGACAACGGTCTTTCCATAGAACACATGCCCTCCGGCGTGGATACGATGACCGTATTCGTGAACCAGGAGAAGTTCCAGGAAAAGGAGCAGCGGGTCATTTCCGGCATCCACCGCATGGTGCATCCGGATCTTCTGGAGCTGGAATCCGGGCTGGCTCTGCTGGCCATAGTCGGCCGCGGCATGCGCGACACCCGCGGCGTCGCGGGCAGGGCTTTTAAGGCTCTGGCTTCCAAGAATATCAATATTAAGATGATAGATCAGGGCTCCAGCGAGCTGAATATCGTTATCGGTGTGAAGGAGAAATATTTTGAGGAAGCTATCCGCGTCCTTTACAAAGAATTTGTCCAGAACCCGGAGGACGGACAGGAAGATTAAGCGGATAGAAATACAGAGCAACGGAGAAGGTATATGGATACAAGAAAACTGCTGGAAGATGTAAAAAGCGGTGCCGTCAGCATAGAGCAGGCCCAGAAGGAGCTCATTAAGCTTCCTTATGAGGATCTGGGTTTTGCAAAGCTGGACCATCACCGCCAGGTCCGTCAGGGCTTCGGCGAAGTTGTGTTCTGCAGCGGCAAGGCTGACGACCACCTTGTTAAGATATTTGAGTCTTTCTACAGGGAAGACGCGGAGGTCCTGGGAACCCGGGCCAGCCGCCGCCAGTATGAGCTGGTGAAGGCCCATGTCCCCCAGGTGACCTATGATGAACATTCGCAGATCCTCAAGATAGAGAAACCAGGCAAGAAGCATATCGGCCGCGTTGCTGTGTGTACAGCCGGAACCGCGGATATCCGCGTGGCTGAAGAGGCGGCGCAGGTCGCGGAGTACTTCGGGACCCGGGTCGACCGCTTTTATGATGTGGGCGTTGCCGGCATTCACCGGCTTTTCGCCAGACTGGATGACATCCGCAGGGCCAACTGTGTCATTGCCATCGCCGGCATGGAAGGGGCGCTGGCGGGCGTCATAGCGGGCCTTGTCGAGGTCCCGGTCATCGCGGTTCCCACATCTGTCGGTTATGGCGCGAATTTCGGCGGCGTCTCCGCCCTGCTTACAATGCTGAATTCCTGTTCCAACGGAATTTCCGTGGTAAATATTGATAACGGTTTCGGGGCCGGCTATATTGCGACGCAGATCAACCGGTTGGCGCAGAAACAGGGGGAGGAAGAATAATGGGAAAGAAGTCACTGTATTTTGAATGCTACTCCGGTATCAGCGGAGACATGACCGTTGGCGCCCTGCTGGATCTGGGGGCGGATCCGCAGGTCCTGAAGAAGTCTCTGGACAGTCTGGAGATAGACGGCTATCAGATCCATATAGGAAGAACGAAGAAATGCGGTATAGATGCCTGTGATTTCGATGTGGAGATCCCGGACCAGCCTGAATATGACGAGGGCCATATGCATCACCATCATGATGAAGAGGAAGAGCATGAGCACCATCACCACCACGATGATGAGGAAGAGCACGAACATGAGCATCATCACCACCATGATGAGGAAGAGCATGAACACCATCATCACCACGACGAGGAAGGCCATGATCATGACCACCACCATCATCACGTCCACAGGAATATCCATGACGTTTTTGCTGTCATAGACCGTCTGGACAATGAGCACGCGAAAGAGATCGCAAAGAAGATTTTTATGATCGTAGCTGAGGCAGAATCAAAGGCGCACGGCATTCCTATAGATGAAGTTCATTTCCATGAGGTCGGCGCCATAGATTCTATCGTGGATATCGTGGCGGCAGCTGTCTGCATTGACAATCTGGGAATAGACGACATCATCATTTCCGATCTCTATGAGGGCAGCGGCCATGTGCACTGCGCCCACGGCCAGATGCCGGTTCCGGTGCCGGCCACGGCAAATATTGCGGCGGCAAATGACCTGCATCTGAAGATCACCGACGCCAGGGGAGAGATGGTTACCCCGACCGGAGCGGCCATCGCGGCGGCTCTGCGCACATCGGATACTCTTCCCGCCGACTATTCTATCCTCAAAATAGGCCTGGGCGCCGGCAAGAAGGATTTCCCCAGGGCCAATGTACTGCGGGTGATGATGATAGAGAGCCGGGACAATGCGTCTGCAAGAGACGAGCTCTGGGTCCTGGAGAGCAACATAGACGACAGCACGGGCGAGATGCTGGGGCACACCCTGAACCTGCTGATGGAGGCAGGCGCCAGGGATGCCTGGTTCAGTCCCATTTTCATGAAGAAGAACCGCCCGGCCTATATGCTCAGTGTACTCTGCTGCGAGGATAAGCTGGAGGAGCTGGAGGGCATCATTTTCCGGGAGACCACCACCATCGGCATCCGCCGTCACAGCGTGGAGCGGACCATCCTCAGCCGCAGACCGGCGGCCGTCAGCACCCCTTACGGGGATGTGACCGTCAAGGTATGCGGTGAGGGCAGCAGGGCCTTTGCCTATCCCGAGTACGACAGCGTAGAAGAAGTCAGCCGCAGAGCGGGCGTCCCTTTTAAGACAGTCTACCGGGCGGCATGCGCATTTAATATCAAAGAGACAGAAGACTGAAAAATATCAATATATAAATAAATAAGAAAAAGACGGCTGGCATGACCCAGTGGGGCCATGTCATCTGTCTATCCGGAGGCGTATCAATTGGAAACGATTATCAGAAAATATGACAGTGAGGCGCCGGACGCGTCTGTTATGGAAGAGGCGGGGAAGATCCTGCGGGCCGGCGGCCTGGTAGCATTTCCCACGGAGACAGTCTATGGCCTGGGCGGGGACGCCCTCAACCCGCAGGCTTCCGAGAAAATCTACGCGGCCAAGGGAAGACCCAGCGACAATCCGCTGATCGTCCATATAGCGGATCTGCAGGCTCTGCAGGTGCTGACCAGCCGAATTCCGGACAGGGCCAGGGTCCTGGCGGACCGTTTCTGGCCGGGCCCGCTGACTATGATCATGCCCAAAAGCGATGTTGTCCCGCGGCAGACGACCGGCGGTCTGGATACGGTAGCGATCCGCATGCCCTCCGATCCCACGGCCTATGAGCTGATCCGCAGCTCGGGCGTCTACATAGCGGCTCCCAGCGCAAATACCTCCGGCCGGCCCAGCCCGACTCTGGCAAGGCATGTGGCAGAGGATCTGAGCGGCAGGATAGACATGATCATAGACGGAGGACGCTGCGACATAGGTCTGGAGTCTACGATCGTCGATCTGACAGGGGATATTCCGGTCATACTGCGGCCGGGCTATATTACAAAGGAAATGCTGGAAGAAGCGGTCGGCCGGGTCGATATAGACAGGGCTGTAACTGCATCCAGGCCGGATCCCAATCTGCGTCCCAAGGCGCCCGGCATGAAGTACCGGCATTATGCGCCCAGGGGCAGTCTGACCGTCGTACAGGGCAGCCGGGAGGCTGTCGCGGCAAAGATCAATAGTCTGGTAAAGGAAAAGCAGGCCCGGGGAAAGCGCTGCGCGGTCATCGCCTCCGAGGAGAATATGCGGCTCTACCAGGCAGAGCGGATCATGGACATCGGTTCCCGCCGGCATGAAGAGAGCATAGCGGCAAATCTCTATGACATCCTGCGGGAGATGGACGAGGAGGATATAGACTTTATCTACTCGGAGAGCTTCACCGGAGAGGGCCTGGGCTTTGCCATCATGAACCGGCTTCTCAAGGCAGCCGGCCATCAGATCATTCAACTTTAAATTTTCCTTGCACTTGCCTGCTCTGGCGAGTATTATGGGTGTAAAGAGAAATTCAAAAAGATTCAACGGCCTGTATTGCATTTTTTTCAAAACAAAAAGGAGACTGGATATGATAGCACTTGGATGCGACCACGGCGGATTTCCGCTGATGAAGACTGTAAAAGATTATCTGGATGAGCATGGTCTGGAGTACAAGGATTACGGAACATATTCCGAAGAATCCGTGGACTATCCGGAGTATGCGAAGAAGGTCGCCCGCGCGGTGCTTTCCGGCGAATGCGACAGGGGGATCTTGATCTGCGGGACCGGCATCGGCATCACCATAGCCGCCAACCGCTTCAAGGGCATCCGCGCGGCCAACTGTACGAATGCTTTTATGGCTCAGGCCTGCCGGGAACACAACGATGCCAATATCCTGGGCATGGGTGCCCGCGTCATCGGACCGGGAACAGCGGTTAAGATACTGGAAACTTTCCTTAATACACCTTTTTCAAACGGCGAGCGTCATATCCGCCGCATCCATCAGATTGATGAAGGAGTCTGATCATTCATGACAACGCGCAAGAGAGCGGATTACATAAGCTGGGATGAGTATTTCATGGGAGTTGCCAAGCTGGCGGCCATGCGGTCCAAGGATCCCAACAGCCAGGTCGGCAGCTGCATAGTCAGTCCGGATAATAAGATCCTTTCTATAGGCTATAACGGCTTTCCCACCGGCTGCTCGGATGACGAGTTCCCCTGGGCCAGGGAGGGAGATCCCCTGGATACAAAATACCTCTATGTGACCCACAGCGAACTCAACGCGATCCTGAATTTTCAAGGCGGGACGCTCAAGGGGAGCAGGATCTATGTGTCCCTCTTTCCCTGCAATGAATGCTCCAAGGCCATCATACAGAGCGGCATCAGCGAGATCATCTATGATGATGACAAGTATGCCGATACGGCAGCGGTTATAGCGTCCCGGAGAATGCTCAAAGCCGCCGGAGTGAAGGTAACCCGCTACGAAGGCAGCGGGAGGAAACTGCAAATAATAGTATAGTGTATACAAAAAAACGGGCGTTTTACACTCAATTTCAATAAATTGAGTTGCGAAATGCCCTTAACTATATGCAATAGTTCAAAAATTGCAAAATAGATAGACAATTTTACCTCTTTCTGGTAAAATGGACTATACCATAAATGATAAATAATAGGGGTAGCAGCACCCTCCTATGAGGGTTGTCCCAGGGAGGTGAAGCAATGATTGAAGAGACCGTGAAAGCCGTAAAGGAAGCAGAAGCGAAGGCGGACGCAGCCATTGCTGAAGCAAGGTCGAAGGTTTCCGGGATCCTGAAGCAGTCCGATGAGACCTGCAGGCAGATTCGCGAAGATGCCCGCCGCGAGGCTAAGGAAGCCTATGACGCGGTCATGGCCAGGGCCAGGGAAGATGGCGCGGCGGCAGCGGCGAAGGCCGATGCGGACGCAGCGCAGCAAGCCGCGGCTCTGAAGAGCGAAGCCTCCGGAAAGGAGGACGCTGCGGCAGACCGGGTGATCGAGAAACTGTTTTAGGGCGGATTTTGATGTTTGGAATGTCCGCTTCCCGGCACGGTTATCCGGGGAAGGAAGCCGGACAGGCAACTGTTGATGAGCGCGCAAGGCGCTTGGTGTTTTTTAACGAAAGCGGGATTTTGCATGGCTATTGTTAATATGCAGAAACTCAGCATCTGCGCGAATCAGAAGCACCGCAGGGAGATCGTTGCGGTCCTGCAGAATATGGGGATCATCGAGCTGAACATGTCGGAGCTGGAGGAGGACCCGGATCTGCAGACAGAGGATACGAACAGTTCCCGCACCAAGTACGAGAAGAGGGCCCAGTCCTTTGAGCAGGCACTGGCGCAGCTGAAGGCTTACGCTCCGCAGGACGGAGATAAGCCGGGTCTGTTCTTCGAGAAGAAGGATATCCCCCGTTCCCGGCTGGACGAGGCTGTCCGTAACCGCCATAAGTACAATGTGGCGGCAGCTGATATCCTTCAGGCAGAGAAGAAGATCTCAGAATGCACAGGGATCATTCAGAAGGATGAGAACCAGAAACTGGCGCTGACTCCCTGGATGAACCTGGATATCCCGATGGATTTCTCCGGGACCCGCAGCACATCGGTGCTGATCGGAACTCTGCCGGGGACACTTACCGAGGCGGATGTCTACGCCGCGGCCGCGAGGAATATGCCGGAACCGGCGGCGGTGGACGCACATGTTGTTTCTTCCGAGAATTCTCTGACGAATATTGTCGTTGTCTGTCTTTCGAGAGAAGCGGCACAGGTTGAGGAGAACCTGCGTGCATCGGGATTCTCCAGGCCCTCCCAGACCGAGGACGGGACTCCGAAGCAGATCTGCGAGAAGTATGACGCGGAGATAGAAGCGCAGAAGAAAGAGATTGAGGAGCAGAAAGCCAGGATCGTTTCCTACAAGGACTGGAGAAGCGATTTCCGGCTGATGAGTGATTACTATACCACACGGGCTGACCGCTACCGTATGCTGGGCCAGATCCCCCAGACGAAGAATGTTTTCTTCCTGGAAGGCTGGCTGCCTGCAGACAAGGCGGCGGATGTGTCGGCACTGCTGACAGACCGCTTCGGAGCCTATGTGGAGACTGAGCAGAAGAGAGAAGATGAGCTGGAGCCCACGCTCCTGCACAACAACCCTTTCTCCAGGAATGCCGAAGGCGTGCTGGAGTCTTACGGACTTCCGCAGCACGGGCGGGTCGATCCCACATTTGTCATGTCGATCTTCTATGTTATTTTCTTCGGCATGATGCTTTCCGACGCGGGATACGGCATCGTGATGACGATTGCCTGCCTGGTCATTCTGCTTAAGAAAAAGAAGCTGGAGGAGGGCCTGGCCAAGATGCTGAAGCTTTTCTTCTGGTGCGGCCTTTCAACAACATTCTGGGGCTTTATGTACGGCGGATTCTTCGGGGACGCCATAGATGTGGCGGCGAAGACATTCTTCGGCTATACCGGAGATACGATCCTCAAGCCTCTGTGGTTCGCTCCGCTGGAGGATCCCATGAAGCTGCTGGTCTACTGCCTGCTGTTTGGCCTGATCCATCTGTTCTTCGGACTGGGCATGAAGGGCTATGAAGACCTGAAGGCAAAGGATATTACCGGTTTTATCTCGGACGTGCTCAGCTGGTACCTTTTCATCCTGGGACTGGTCCTGATGCTTGTTCCTTCGAGTCTGTTCGCGTCCATGGCGGGCGTGCAGATCACATTCCCCGCATGGCTTAACATGCTGGCAAGGATCATGGCCATAGCCGGAGCAGTGATCATACTGATCATGTCCGGCAGGGACCGGGGCAATCACTGGGCGATCCGCATCGCGCTGGGCGCTTACGACCTGTACGGCGTTACCAGCTGGCTGTCCGATCTGCTTTCCTACTCCCGGCTTCTGGCCCTGGGCATGGCGACCGGTGTTATTGCATCGGTTGTCAATATGATGGGATCGATGTTCGGCAGCGGACCGGTGGGCGTGATCGTTTTCATCGTCGTGTTCCTTCTGGGACACACCCTGAACATAGGAATAAATGCCCTTGGCGCCTATGTACATACAAACCGTCTCCAGTATGTGGAGTTCTTTAATAAATTTTATGACGCCGGAGGCAGAAAGTTTAATCCGTTCCGGACATCGTCAAAATACTTTAATATCAAGGAGGAAAAATTACAATGAGTATGGGTATGGCTTTAGCAATTCTTGGTGCGGCTCTTTCCACAGCGCTTGCCGGAATCGGATCATCCGTCGGTGTAGGCTGGGGCGGCCAGGCAGCCGCCGGTGTTGTATCTGAAGACCCCGATCAGTTCGCGAAGGTACTGATCCTGCAGCTGCTCCCCGGTACACAGGGTATTTACGGACTGCTGGTAACATTCATCACACTTTCCCAGATCGGTGTTCTCGGCGGTGATCCTGTAACAGATACTTACACAGGCATGATGTATCTGTTCGCTTGTCTGCCGATCGCCATCGTAGGTCTGATCTCCGGTTTCTATCAGGGCAAGACTTCCGTTGCAAGTATAAACCTTGTTGCCAAGAGACCTGATCAGTTCGGTAAGGCAATGCTCTTCCCGGCCATGGTTGAGACATACGCTATCCTGGCTCTCCTTGTTTCCATTCTTGCAGTAACCAATATTAAATAACTGTACATTTGGATAGAAGACAGATTCATAAGAAGGAGATCAAGATGGCAGGAGTAGAAAAGATTATAGATGAGATCCTGCAGGATGCACAGGACAGAGCGCAGGCTCTGATCGCGGAGGGCGAAGAGAAGGCAGGGGCTGCCCGGGAGCAGGCGCAAAAGGAAGCGCAGGCTCTGAAGGAGCAGCAGCAGGCCAAAGCAGAGAAAGACGCGCAGCTCTACCTGTCGGGCGTCCAGTCTCAGATCGGTCTGCGCCGCCGTCAGACGCTGCTGTCCGCCAAGCAGGAGATCATCAGCGAGGTTATCGATAAGGCTTACCAGAAGCTGGCCGGCCAGGATGACGATGCCTACTTTGCCATGATCGGCAGGATGCTGCCGGCAGTGATCCGTCCCGAAGAGGGCGAGATCCTTTTTGGAAAGAAGGATCTGGACCGGCTTCCCGCGGATTTCGCGCAGAAGGCTGCGCAGCTGGCCGCCGCAAAGGGCGGCAGACTGACCGTGTCCGCTCAGCCGGCAGATATTGAGAATGGTTTTGTTGTCCGCTACGGAGGAATAGATGAGAACTGCACGCTCCGGGCTCTCTTTGATGAGAAACTCGGCCAGCTGCAGGACGAAGTAAACAAAGCACTTTGGTAAGGAGCATCATACATGGGTGATAATGATTATTTATTCGCGGTTGCCCGGATCCATGTAAAGGAGAAGACCCTTCTTTCTGACATGGATGTTGCCCAGATGGCCGGTATGAAGACGGAGCAGGATGTGCTCAACTTCCTTACCGACCGCGGCTGGGGCGATGGCAGCAGCCCGGTGGATGCGGCAGGCCTTCTTGCGGCAGAGGAGGCGAAGACCTGGGATCTGATGCGGGAGCTTCGTATAGATCCGGCAGTTTTCCAGGTTCTGGAGCTGCCCAAGCTTTACCATAATCTGGGATGCGCCATCAAAGAGGCAGTCCTCGGCAAAGTGCCGGAGCGCGTTTATTTCGACATCGATAAGTATGACGGAGAAACGATGGGCCGCATCGTCCGCGAGAAGCGCTGGGAGGATCTTCCTTCTCATATGAAGGAGACTGCAAGGAATGCTTACGAGCTGATGGCAAAGACCGGCGACGGCCAGCGCTGCGACAGTATTGTGGACCGGGGATGTATTCTTGCCTGCCTGGAGGCCGGGAAGAAGTCGAAGAACAGCCTGCTTGCCGAATATGAAGAATCCACGGCAGCTGTAACCGATATCAAGATTGCCGTGCGGGCAGCCCGGACCGGGAAGACGCT
The DNA here is from genome assembly GCA_900317095.1 of uncultured Eubacteriales bacterium. GTDB lineage: Bacteria > Bacillota > Clostridia > Lachnospirales > Lachnospiraceae > UBA2912. The sequence goes on from ONFL01000083.1 coordinate 32,294, forward strand.
GAACTTCCTGAATGAAGCTCTGGCTCCCTGCAGTCAGGTCGATGTCCGCTACCTGGCTCTGGCAGCGGCGGAAGGGCAGGAGAAGCTGCTGAGCTGGCTGGAAGAGCATGGATTCGGCAAGGCAGCCGAGGCTCTGAAGGATTCCCCGTCCGCCTTTGAGCGCTGGTGCGACAACCGGGTTATTGAGACGATTCTTCCCCAGAAGAGGAAATACAATTCCCAGGGTCCGGTCATTGCCTACTATCTCGCCCGCGAGAACGAGATAAAGACGGCAAGGATCATCCTCACGGCCAAGGCCAACGGTTTCTCGGAAGAATTTACAAAGGAAAGGGTAAGGAGGATGTATGGCTAAGATCGCGGTCATGGGGGATTACGACAGCATCTACGGTTTTGCCGCGCTCGGCCTGTCCATTTTCCCCGAAACAGACAGGGACAGCGCGCAGCAGACGCTGCGCCGGCTGGTAGAGAATGAATTCGGGATCATTTATATCACCGAAGAACTGGCAGCTGTCCTTGAAAAAGATATAGAAAAATATGCAGATCGTGTGACACCTGCGATCATCCGGATTCCCGGCGTCAAGGGGAATACCGGAGATGGAATTAAATCTGTCAAGAAGTCAGTCGAACAGGCAGTCGGCAGCGACATACTGTTCGGAGATGATTAAGGAAGGAGATCCGTTCACAAATGAGCACAGGTACAATAAAAAAAGTAGCTGGCCCGCTGGTCATTGCCGAGGGTATGCGCGACGCGAACATGGGCGACGTTGTCCGTGTAAGCAGTGAGCGTCTGATCGGCGAGATCATCGAGATTCACGGAGACCAGGCTTCCATTCAGGTATATGAGGAGACCCAGGGCCTCGGCCCCGGCGAACCGGTAGAATCCACGGGAGCTCCGCTTTCCGCAGAACTTGGACCGGGCCTTATCAGCTCTATATATGATGGAATCCAGCGCCCGCTGAACAAGATCATGGAAAAGACAGGAAGCAATCTGCTGGCCCGGGGCGTTGAAGTTCCGGCGCTGGACCATGATAAAAAGTGGGATTTTGTCGCGACGGCAAAGCCCGGCGACAAGGTAACGGCAGGAGATGTCATCGGTACGGTGCAGGAGACTGCGGTCGTAACCCAGAAGATCATGATTCCCTACCGTGTGAGCGGAACCATCAAGACCATCCAGTCCGGATCATTTACGGTAGATGATACGGTGGCTGTCCTGGTCAATGACAAGGGAGAAGAAGTGAATATCACCATGCTTCAGAAATGGCCGGTCCGTGTAGGCCGTCCCTATAAGAAGAAGCTCTCTCCCGACATACCCCTTGTAACGGGACAGCGTGTTATTGACGCTTTCTTCCCCATCGCCAAGGGCGGCGTAGCGGCGATCCCCGGCCCCTTCGGTGCCGGCAAGACCGTAACGCAGCATCAGCTGGCCAAGTGGGCGGATGCGGACATCGTTGTCTATATCGGCTGCGGCGAGCGCGGCAATGAGATGACAGATGTACTGAATGAGTTCCCGGAGCTGAAGGATCCCCGTACCGGAGAGTCCCTGATGCAGCGGACCATCCTCATCGCCAATACTTCCGATATGCCTGTTGCGGCCCGTGAGGCTTCCGTATATACCGGTATCACCATGGCAGAATATTTCCGCGACATGGGCTACTCCGTAGCCCTGATGGCAGATTCCACATCCCGCTGGGCAGAGGCCCTTCGAGAGATGTCCGGACGACTCGAGGAGATGCCC
>ONFL01000091.1 GCA_900317095.1 uncultured Eubacteriales bacterium
AAGTGAGGTGGCTCACTTTCTGGTCAGCGCTGGGTGGCTCAAAATCAAACTAGCGCGTGGCTCACTTTCTAGTTGACGAACATAGTCTCGGAAACGATCAGGGTCTGTTTCTTTCTCCTGGAAGACTTTACCTTCTTAACCTTGAACTGCCTGCGGATAGCATCATTTATATGCGCCTCGCACATACCGCACTGCATGCCGTCCACAGCCACTGTGATCTGATACATATATTTCTCTCCTTCTTGCTCTGCCGCAGGATCAGCGTCGCTGCAGGCGAAACACTTTATGCATCTTCCTGCGGACCGCTGCCCGGCGCTGCAATCTGGCGCTCTCTTTTCTGAGTCTTTTCATCATTTTCTCAGGATCCGATGACGAGGCGCTGCTGCAGCTGCCGCAGTTCCCGGAGCAGGCCCCTGTGCAGCCTCCTCCCTTTCGGATCGTGCGGATGCAAAGGATGACCAGAGCCGCGATCCCGGCAATCGCTATGATATTTCCCAAAATCGGTGACATCTGGATTCCCTCCTTTCTTATCTGAAGGCCTTCTCAATCAGTTATAAAAGCTTCTTCAGTCAGTCTGTGATCAGCTCTCGGAAAGAGCCTCGACGGACGTAAGATTGCGAATCTCACCTTCCGGCTTATATCCCTTTCTTACCAGACCGTAAACTATGAGAGCGATGAATATGATTGCCACGATGGTACCGATTCCGAAAGGAACCTCCCCGGTGATCAGACCGCCGATCCTGTATGCGATGGTCGATACAACATATGCCCATCCGCACATCCAGCCGATGGCTGCCCATGTCCACTTCTGGTTATTCATCTCACGCTTTATAGCGCCGATAGCCGCGAAACAAGGCGCGCACAGCAGGTTGAAACACATGAAAGCGAAAGCGGACGCCGCTGTGTAATCTCTCTGAACATTTGCCCAGATCTGGGAGCCATCCTCTGCCAGATCCTCTTCACCACTGTAGTTATAAAGGACACCGAAGGTACCAACAACATTTTCCTTGGCAACCAGGCCGGTAACCGTGGCTACTGCAGGTCTCCACTGATTGAAGCCCTGCGGCGCAAATATGAATGATACCTTCTGAGCAACGCCGGCCAGCAGGGAAGCATCCATGGAAGAAACCTCATCCTCATCTACGTGCATCTTCTGGGAAAGCTCTGTTACGATCGCGGGATCTTCCGCAACGGCATCATCCCATTTGTCATTCAGATAACCAAACTTTCCATTAATGGAACCGAAACTTGACAGGAACCAGATGATAATCGTGGAAAGGACGATGACGGAGCCGGCTCTCTTTATGAAGGAAGAACCTCTCTCCCATGTCGCTCTGAGAACGTTTCCTGCAGAGGGAACATGATATGCCGGCAGCTCCATAACGAAAGGTGCGGGCTCTCCTGCAAAGGCTTTGAATTTCTTCAGGATAATGCCGGACAGGATGATAGAGGCAAGTCCCAGGACATATGCTGAAACCGCGATCAGAGAATTGCCGCCGAATACAGCGCCTGCGATCAGCGCGATGATGGGCATCTTGGCGCCGCAGGGGATAAAGGTTGTTACCATAACCGTCAGACGGCGGTCTCTGTTATTCTCGATGGTTCTGGTTGCCATAACGCCGGGAACACCGCATCCAACACCGACAAGCACCGGGATGAAGGACTTTCCGGACAGACCGAACTGACGGAACAGACGGTCCATTACGAAGGCAACTCGGGACATGTATCCGATGTCCTCAAGAATAGACAGGCAAAGGAACATAACCAGGATCTGGGGAACGAATCCCAGAACCGCGCCGACACCGGCTACGATACCATCCTGGATCACGCCATATACAATGCCGCCCTCAGAAACATGCAGAACGCCCAGCAGCAGATTGTCTACCCAGCCGGGAACCAGCTCACCAAACAGTACGTCATTTACCCAGTTTGTCGCGATCGTACCGATACCGATATGTGATCCGAAGCTGCCATTCGCGCCGCCCATAGACACTGCATAGATAAATGCCATGACAGCGATGAAGATCGGCAGTCCCAGGATACGGTTTGTTACGATCCTGTCTACCTTATCAGAGATGGTCAGTTCATGCCTGGCACCCTTTTTCTTAACAGCCTTCGCGATGACGCCGGCAATATATTCATATCTGGCATTGGTGATGATAGACTCGGAATCATCATCACAGGCTTTCTCGGCGGCCTCTATATATTTCTCCATGTCAGCCAGGTCTTTCCTGGAAAAGGCGCCTGCGCTGTGCTCCACGATCTTGGAATCACGCTCGAAGATCTTTATACCGTACCAGAGGAGAAGCCGGCTGTCGACCTTGCCTCCGATATCATTCATGATCTGGTCTACGGCAGTTTTTGCTTCTCCGGAAAGGATCTGCGGTATCGGTGCTGCCTTTTTGCTTCTGGCAGCCTCGACGACCATCTCTGCCGCCTTATCAATATTTTCACCCTTCAGGGCTGAAATCTCCAGGACTGGAATACCCAGTTCTTTGGAAAGTCTGGCAATATTAATAGTGTCGCCATTCTTTCTTACCAGATCCATCATGTTGACAGCCATGACAACCGGGATTCCCAGTTCCATCAGCTGGGTTGTCAGATACAGGTTTCTCTCGATATTTGTACCATCGACGATATTCATGATGGCATCCGGCTTTTCATTTACAAGGTAGGTTCTGGATACCACTTCCTCCAGCGTGTAGGGAGAAAGAGAATAGATACCGGGAAGATCCTGGATCGTCACATCATCATGATTCTTCAGTTTTCCCTCTTTCTTCTCTACAGTAACACCGGGCCAGTTGCCGACATACTGTCTGGATCCTGTCCAGGCATTAAACAGTGTGGTCTTACCACTGTTGGGATTACCCGCCAACGCAATCTTAATACTCATGTAACATTTCTCCTCTCTCTAATGAAAGCCGCATGACTTACTGAACTTCAATTTCCTCTGCATCCGCCTTACGGATTGAAAGCTCATACCCTCTTACATTAAGCTCCATCGGATCTCCGAGCGGCGCAACTTTTCTCACCAGGATCTCAACACCCTTGGTAATGCCCATGTCCATGATCCTGCGCTTCGTAGGACCCTCACCATGAAGCTTTACCACGGTGCAGGTCTGACCCACAGCAATATCTTTTAAAGTCCTCATCGTCTAAAGAAACCTCCTGTAAACTTTTGAAATGAATCTGCTGCTATATATGTATAATTGATATTTATACCATGATCCTGTTGGCCATCGATTTATCAATAGCCACTCTGCCGCTCTTCACCTGCAGGATCATGTTTCCCCCGTTGTCGGCGATCACTCTGATCTCTGCGTCAGGAACAAAGCCCAGTTCTGCCAGGTGCTGCCGCACACTGTCTCGTCCGTTTATCTTGATGATCTTAAAAACCTTCTCTTTATCCGCCATTGTAATCGGTAACATATTATCTCCAATCTACCTATTGCGGTTATCGTTAATGATACTTAATATCATTTACAACTGATCTCTATTTTGCAGTTTAATGTAACTAACTTGCCTTGTCAAGCAGTGAATGAAAAAAAGAGCATCCCTTACAAGAAGAAATGCTCTCAATCGCTGAAAAATAAAGGGTCTCTGCTTTGTTTGGAAAATTTATCATTACGGATTTTCATGTGAAATAAACCTGCTTTCTGCTGCAATTTCTTTTCATTCTGCTCTTCTCCCTGTCTTGAAAAAATCCATATCGCATTTTCTGCTGATTTGTGCTAGAATGATATCCGTAATCATTATATTGACAAAGGGAGCTCGCAGGGGCTGAGAGGTGCATAGCAGCACGACCTTTATCACCTGGTCTGATAATGCAGCGCAGGGATGTCACATATACGGTCTATACGGGATGTCCTGACAGAGGGCATCTTTTTTTGTGCAGACGGCTCTGCGACAGCTGTCCTATTCTCTCAACCTCCCTGTCTCCTCTTTGTCCGCCCGTCGGGAGCACCACTTCGGGTGTTTTCAGCTCAGGAAAGGAGCAGGTACTAAAAATGGAACGAAACTATAAAACACAGATGGAAGCAGCCAGAAAATGGATCATCACCCCGGAAATGAAGATTGTCTCTGAGAAGGAGCACATGGATCCTGAAAAGCTCCGGGATCTGATGAGCAGCGGTAAGATCGTTATCCCTGCAAACCCCCGTCACAAGTCACTGGACCCCAACGGGATCGGCCGGGCTCTCCGTACAAAGATCAACGTCAATCTCGGGATCAGCCGCGACTGCAAGGATTACAACGTTGAGATGGAGAAAGTTATGAAAGCCGTGAACCTTGGCGCCGAATCTGTCATGGATCTTTCCAGCCATGGCAATACACAGCCCTTCCGTCAGAAACTCTGCACAGAATGTCCTTCCATGATCGGCACCGTTCCCATCTATGACTCCGTTATCCACTATCAGCGGGATCTTGCTGAACTTACCGCCAAAGACTTTGTCGACGTCGTCCGCCTTCATGCTGAGGATGGAGTTGACTTTGTTACCCTTCACTGCGGCATTACCCGCAAGACCATAGAGCAGATACGCAGCGGCCAGCGGAAAATGAACATCGTATCCCGCGGCGGTTCACTCGTCTTCGCATGGATGTCCATGACCGGTCAGGAAAATCCCTTCTATGAGTACTATGACGATATCCTCGACATCTGCCGGGAGCATGATGTAACCATCTCTCTTGGAGATGCCTGCCGCCCAGGCTGTCTTTCTGATGCTTCCGACGGCGTTCAGATTGAAGAGCTGATCCGCCTTGGCGAACTGACACAGCGGGCCTGGGACAGGGACGTCCAGGTCATGATCGAAGGTCCCGGCCATGTTCCCATGGATCAGATCGCCGCAAACATGAAAGTAGAGGAAAGCATCTGCAAAGGAGCTCCTTTCTATGTCCTCGGCCCTCTTGTAACCGATATCGCACCCGGCTATGACCATATTACGGCGGCAATCGGAGGAGCCATCGCCGCTTACAGCGGAGCATCCTTCCTCTGCTATGTAACACCGGCAGAACATCTGGCTCTGCCCAACGTCGACGATGTAAGGGAAGGCATCATAGCTTCTAAGATTGCGGCGCACGCGGCTGACATCGCAAAGCATCTGCCCGGTGCCCGTGACCAGGATGACCACATGGCTGAAGCCCGCCGTAAACTGGACTGGGACGAGCAGTTTAAGTATGCGATGGATCCCGAAACTGCCCGCTCTATCCGTGACTCCCGTCTCCCGGAAGATGATCACAGCGACACCTGCTCCATGTGCGGAAAATTCTGTGCAGTCCGTTCCATGAACAAGGCTCTTGCCGGCGAGATGATCGATATTCTTTAATTAATTTACACAAACCGCTTAAACATCGATAGCTGCAGGCCATCAACTGATTCTTGCCTGTCCGCAGTATTTTATACAGAGTGCAGCTAAAAAGATGAAACAGCGGCCGGGAGCTGCTGCGGACAGCACTCCCTTCATACCAGCTGCTTTCCTGCAGACAGCTGCGCCGGACTCCTGTCAGAGAAAGCAGCCGGGCCAGCAGATGCTCTTCTGCCAGGCCCCGCCTGTCAAGAGGCGGAGCCACTTCCTGTATTCCTTCATCCCGCAGATCCGCAGAGAAAGACAGCTGTCCGAAGATCTCTGCTTCTTCCCTTAAAGGATCCCGCATAAACAGACGCAGCGATCGGCCCAAACAGATCCCGGCAGCTTTCGGATCCAGCTGCAGCAGTTCCTCCCTGCTGCAAAAATTCATGAAACGGGAAGCGTACTGTTCTAATACTCCGCAGATGTTTCTTCTTTCCCGCCCGGCAGCCACCTTTTTCAAAACCGGTTCCACCCGATCTCCCAGACAGCGGTAACCGATCGTAGTTCCCAGACCCGGACAGAGCAGAGCTTCAAAGAGACCGCAGCTAAAGGAGACTTTATTAACAGAATCCCGGTCCGGACTAAAATAATAGCTTCGAAAAAGATCCGCAGCCATCTGTTCCGGTCTTTCATAGAGCCCAAAATAATAGCCATGCAGAGCATGCGGACTCTTGCAGCGGACCAGGACATCCATAAGCAGCTTCTGCGTCATACCAGACCATCCGCTGTCTACAATTCCAATCCTCCCATCTTCCAGAAAGCCTTCCTGTTTAAGGTAAGACTGCAGCGCATCCCATCGACAAAGGGATGCTTTTTTCAGAAAATTCAGAAATTCCCTGTCACCCTGAAGCTGCCCGCGGACTTTTATCAGTTCATTTCGGGTCAGGATCCTTCCGGGATCTATCTCCGGAAAACCGCCTTCCATTTTTCTGATACTTTCGTCTTCCAATCCCGCCCGGATCAGGATCCGCCGCAGTGAAACGCCCGGCCCGGGGCTGCAGATCAGATCCAGTGCCTGGTCTATATTACGGCTGTACATAGGAACTCTTAATGAATACCGGGAGCAATACAAATACCGGCATTCCATATCAATTTTGTATTTCCGGCAGAGGCCGCAGGCAATTCTATATGAAACATATCCATCGCGCGCCAGAAAATAGAGCCTTTCTACCCCATCCTCCCTGGCCCGGCGAAGGATCCAGACAGTCCAGGAAAAAAGCAGCGGAGCCAGTACCAGTTCCAGAAAGCCGCTTTTCTGATATAGATGATCTTCCTTTAGAAAATATTCTCCTGGCTGCCATAGCAGCGGAAGTTTTTGGAGATTTTTCATATAAAATGCTCTGCGCCTGCTGTTTCTGTCTACATACAAGGAATCACTGCCCTTCCAGAGGGACCACAGCAATTATCGATATATTGTCCGGCTCCCCTCTTCTCTTCACATTCTCTGTCAGCTTCTGCAGCTGATCATGAAGCATCTGCCGGTCCTCAAACTTTCTGTCTGTTAAAGAGCACCGCAATTCATCCTTCCGCATTCTGTGCCAGAATCCGTCTGTGCAAAGCACCATCACATGCCCGGGCTGAATATCTCCCGTATAGAAATCCATCTCAATTTCATCTGTCACTCCTACGCATTGCAGCAGAAGATTCTGCCGCCTGTCATACAGGGCCTGGGCAGCCGTAATCGTGCCCTTTCTTACAGCCTCCTCCAGGAAACTGTGATCTCTCGTGATCTGCTGCACATCTTTTTCCGAGATATCATACCCCCGGCTGTCTCCTACATGAACCACATAATATTTGCCGCGAAAAAAATAGAAAGCCGTGACAGTAGTTCCCATCTTTATTCCCTTCTCCCTGCCCTGCTCTACAAGTTCCCGGTTGCAGTCTTCCACGATATGCTTCCAGTCAGCTTTCAATTCCGGCGGATCTGTTCCATGATCCTGGATCCTGCTGATCTCCTTACGGATCCATGCCCGGAAAGCTTCTATCACCACCCTCCCTGCCTGCTGTCCGCATCCGCAGCCTCCCATCCCATCACAGATCACAGTCAGCAGGGCTTCTCCTTCTTCATCATCAAATTTTATCAGCGCCAGACTGTCCTCATTGCTTTTTCGTCTGTTTCCTATATCTGTACAATAAGCCTGAATATACTTCATAATTGTCTCCTGACCGGCTTTCCGCCTTTTTACAGATGTTTACATTGGCTCTTCAATTCTCATGCGGTTTTACAAGAATCCAGGATTCCAGTCTTGAATCCTTAAGATCTTTGTAAGGCCGCGATATAATATGCATTCCTTCAGCTGTACCGTCCTGCAGAAGATCAAAGCCCAGTACAGATTCATCACAGGCCTGGATCAGACAGGTGTTGGACCTTACATAGACGATCCGGAACAATTGCTCCTTTTTATTGCTTTTACTGCGAATGACAATGTTTCTGGTATCCGGATCCAGTTCCAGACATTTTTCTTCGTTTGTTCCCTGATCCGCCGGATAAATCCTGTATCTGGACTCTGCCCCGGCAGGAACAAAACGAAAGGCAAAAGCCCGGTCTTTCTCTGTAAGCCATCGGGAACGAAATACAACCAGGGCAGGCTCCTTGTAATATTTTTCATCACGGCTGACACACATACTGGTCATACCGTCCAGGGCGGAAGATACATTAAACAGTCCCTGAATGTCTTCTACCAGATCACCTTCCCTGTACACCCTGACATCAGGCTGCGAAGGATCCTTCTCATTCCAGCGCATATACCATTTCTGCGACTCATCCTTCAGATTGAGCTTTGCAAGTACAACAGCTTCACCGGCAGCTGTCTTTGCCGGCGCCATAACTGTCCCTGCCCGGTTTATGATAATCACCTTGTCCATATTCTTCTTTTCGTCATGACCGCAGAATATAAAAGACCAGCTTTCTGTTCCGCTTTCGGAAAGGTCTGCAAACTGCCCCAGAGCCGCCCCCGGCGAGATGAGTCCCTCTGTTTCGATATAACTATTTGTATGAGCTGCCTGCAGATGATAGAAACTGTCTCTCCCGCCTGTCACAAAAAAGCGGTTTTCATTGCGATCTTGATAATTTTTCAGTACCAGCGCACTTCCGTCATCTCCAAATCCACTGTCTATGCCCATGATCAGATTTCTATCTTCTGCATTCTCAAAAATATAGGTGCCTTCCTGTATAATATGCCCCGTCTCCTCAGCTGAAGAATACCTGCTCTGCAGAGTATCCGCGGTTCTGGACCCGGTCTGCGGCTGCACTGCGCCCTCATCCCGGAACACCCCGAAACCCATACTGGATCCCAAGGCCAGAGACGCTGCCAGCATACCTGCAAATACAAGCAATTTTACCGGCACCGGTCTTTCCCTCTTGTGCAGGCTGTTCCAGAAATCCTCCATCGTCTGAAAACGGTTCTCCGGTTTCGGATCCAGGGCTTTGGCAAGTGTCTTCCGCAGACTGCCAGGTATTTTGCCGCTGCCTGACGCAAAGCTCCGATCCATGCCTTCTGCCGCAATGTCCGGAGCCTTTTCTCCCGTCAGGCAGAAATATACAACCGCTGCTGCCGCGTATATGTCTGTCCATGGACCGATCCTCCCGCCAGGCTTTCTCTGTTCCGGAGGGGAATATCCTCTTTTATAGGATATCGCACCGGGCCTGTCCCGTCCTGGGATTGACGCGCCTCCAAAATCCAGCAGTCTGGCTCCTTCTGATGTGAGCATGATATTATCCGGACTCACGTCCAGATGCAGCACGCCAAAGGAATGAATCTTTATTAATGCATGACAGATGGGCTGCATCACCTGCTGCATCTGCGCGGGGACCAGCCGTCCACTGCTTTCTACCTGCTCTTTAAGAGTCTTTCCTTCCAGAAGCTCCATCACAATATAGGCAGTCCCGTTTTCCTCAAAATAATCCCGGGTCATTACAATGCCTTCTTTTTCTTTTTCATGGAACATGGCCAGGATCCTGGCTTCCTGAAGGAAGCGGGCTTTGCTTTCATCAAAGCATCTCCTGCCGCCCTCTGCCATCTGCACCATTCCGTCTTTCCCGCGCATGCAGATCTCTTTCAGGTACAGCTCCTTGACAGCGGTGTTCACCTGCAGATTCATATCTCTGGCTATATAGGTGATCCCGAAGCCGCCGCTTCCGAGGACCCGGCCTAGAAGATAACGGCCTCTTAAAGGGGTCAACGGCAGCAGGCTGTCCGCTGCGGGTCTGTAATTTTCATTTACAAACCCGCAGAAAGGACAGGGACCGCCTTCGAATGCTTTCTCCTTCATGCAGTTGATGCAGATCCTGTTGATATCCATTCCTCAGCTTCTCCTTTTTAGATTGGCCAGCAGCCTTTCCCGGAAGAAAGACGGATTAGCCAGCACCCAGATCAAAGCGCGCCGCCCCTTCGGACAGTCATGTATCATCTTAAGGATCCTCTGATCTGCCGACAGATCCCTGTATTCCTGCCCGGATAAGCAGGACCGGGCCGCCGGTCTGCTGTTCATGACCGCAAAATCTTCGAGATTGATCTTATGAGCGGCCCCAAAAACCAGGTCTTCACCGACAGATGCCGAAAACATGTGCAGGTCCATTCTTGCCGGCGATGATAAAAACCCTTCAAAAGGAAGAGATACAGCCTGGGGAGAAAAATCCAGATCTTCTATATAATTTCCGAAGCAGTCCAGGAACTCTCTGCAGAAATCCTCCGCTCCCTGCCGTAACATCTGCCGGGAAAAATTTTCCGGGAAAACCGCCTCCTTCTGTTCACAGACCGCCTCCACAGTTTCTCCCCTGCGCTCATAGCCTGTACAGGTTCCCTCAAGTGAAGAGAATATGTACTCCCTGAGCAGGCCGGAATTATCCGGCACGTATTGATAAAAGGAACTGATCCTGAACCTGCCTGCCTTTCTGCAATGTACGGATCTTGTATAATCTTCATATATGTAAAAAGCAGGTATTGCCCGGCCGGAAGCTGCGCATATGGCCTGCTGTACTCTCCCGCTGTAGCCCAGATCAAATGCTGCTGCTTCTTGCGGAAGGTCCTGCAGATATTCCCGGATCAGCTTCTTTGCGTCCTCATGTTTACCCGCGTCATAACGCTTCTTTAAAAAGAGACTGATAAAAGCATGAAAATCCCTTTGGTCACGAAAACGGGCATCTGACTGCATCCCTTTCTCCTGCAGGGTTCGTTCCCATTGGCCCTCTTCACAGCCGCCGTCTGCAAAGGAAAAGAGCTGCAGGAGACTCTGCGGTGTATGGGCCAGGCAGCTGACCGGCGGCTGATAAAAGTCTGCCCGGTCAGACAGTATATAGGGCATCAGAGACCTCCGGGAAACTTTCAGGTAGATAGAATGGTCTGGAAATCCCCTTCTTTTTCTCCAGTACTTATAAATCCTGCATGGAAGATACCCGTCTCTTGCAAGGAATACCGGGATTTTCTCTCCGGCCGTCTGCCGGTCAAGCCATCGGCAGAGCCCGGTCATATGCATGCCAAGAGCATAAAAGCCGGCAAACCAGGGATCTATATTCAGATCGCTCTGCTCATGAAATGTCCTATATGGATTATCAAAGTACCGGCCTGCGGCAATAGACAGCATACAGCGAAAACCGACATTCTCCTTTATCTTGTTCACATTTACTCCGGCTCCGCAGGCTTTATCGGCCAGGGTTGAACAATGATTGACCTGGATTCCCTGAATCCTGTTTTCAAAAACTTCCCGGACTGATGGAAAAAAGTAACTCTCTATTCCGGCCTTGCGGCTTCCCTCTACATCAGCCTGCCAGCTGTCTCCCAGATGGATCATCTGGCCGGCTTCCAGCTTTTCACTGTCCAGTACCCGTTGGAATAAGGCACCGTCTTTTTTCAGCCTGCGCTCTTCTCCCGAAATATAGAGGCTGTCATAACCGCGGATATGATTCTCCTGCAGAATGTCTTCAATCAGTTCACGGTCCAGATACATATCCGTGATGAGAACGACTCTTTTACCTATGCTTTTAGCAAACTGCAGCAGCTCCACACCGGCTTTTCTCGGCCTGCAGAATCTCTTCTCAAGCTCTCTTTCCAGCCGCATCATCTGCTCTGCTGCCCTGTCGGCAAGCTGATAGGCCCTGCTTATATATGCATAGATTTCCTGCAGCGTGATATCCTGATAACCATATTTTTCTAGATAATAAGCACGAGCCAGTTTCTCCCCTTCCATGCGTATAGATGAGAAAGCTGTGCCGGTTCCGGTCAGAGCCAGATATGGCTGGTCCAGGAGGACAAAAAGATCTGACGGATGATAAAAGGGCCGGCTGATCAGAGTATCAAACACATCGAGGGACAGACAGGGTGCAGGGCTTTGGGCTATCTGACACTTTATATACTCGAAGCCGCCCCTCCAGACAGTACGGATGCTTTCAAAAAAATGATCTGCTGCCGGTGTGCATCCTCCCCGGTCAGGGCAGAACCTGTCCAGCAGAGAAAGTGCTTTCTGTCTGCAGTCCGCGGAAAATGTATTCTGTGCCAGTTCCTCCCACATTCTGCCATAATGCCTTCTGCCATTTTGAAAATGTCGGCGGATTCTCTCGTCCGCTCCTCTTCGCTGAAGATAATCTTCTATATGATCAAAAACAAATGTCATGTCCAGGATATGTTTCTCATACTGACAATATGTCATCTTCCCCACAGCGGTAGCCGCGTGTTCATGCTGGCAGTAGAAATAGGCTTCATTCTCAGCAGCTGCCGCAGATCCCGCCTCAAAAAACAGGACAGAGGAAAACAGAATATCCTCAGTCATAACCAGGTGCCTGTCCACACAGGCAAATTCTCCCCTGCACCTGTCCCATAAGGCCCTGCTGTATATTTTGTTCCAGACCGTATGCCAGGAATAACAGTACAGCTCCTGACCGAAATAATGTTCCTTTACCTGCCGGCCTTCTATATAGTCAAAATGGAAACTGGCCTGGTGATAATTGTAAACCCACTTCCTTCCATTCTCTTCCCGCACCGCAGGCCCGATTACAATCTCTGTTCCCCGGGACTGGGCTTTGGAAAGCAAATTCCTGTAGAAATCCATAGACACATAATCATCACTGTCCACAAAAGCCAGATACGCGCCCCGTGCCTGATCAGCGCCATGAAACCTGGCCCGGAAGAGCCCCTGATTCTCCCCATTCTCCAGAAAACGGACCCGGGGATCTGCCATGTATCTGCGGATCCTGCTTTTTATATCTCCAGCTGATCCGTCATTGACCACGATTATTTCCAGATTCCGGTAACTCTGTCCAAGAAGGCTTTGCATGCAGCGGTCAAAGTACTGCTCGGTATTATATACAGGGACGATGATGGAAAGCAGGGGCTGGATTTCCTCCCGCATGATCCGGATCCTCTGCTGCAGATCCATACTGCGGGCAGAAAGCACGTGAAGAGCTTTCCCCATATCTGCAGAAAGGCTCCGCGAAAGAAGTCGGCTATCCTGATATTCCTGCTCCATACGTCTCACCTCCGTCTGCAGTTTTGCGATGTAAACCTGCTGATCCCTGATCTGAAAATAGTTTTTGCGGATCCTGTCTTTCATGATATCTGCATCCTCATTGGCTCTTCTCTGATAATGAGAAAAATCAATGACTCCCGCCATTTTCCTGTACACCTCTTCATCAAAAAGCAATACTCCCAGGCCAAAACTAAAGGGGAAGGATAATGAAAAATCATGAGACCGCTCAAGTTCTTTCCAAAAGCGTGCAGATCCCATCTGCTGACCAAAAAGCCGTTCCTGGCTGATATCGTGAAAAAAGACTGCGCCTTCCCTTTTCACTTTTCTTTTCCACAACAAGAAATCGTGTCGGACGTCTTCATAGCGATGGGAGCCGTCAATATGCAGAAGATCTATAGAATGATCCGGGAACAGCTCCAGCGCCCTGTCGAAGGACATCCGCAGCATTGTCAGATTCTGTCTGTAAAAACAGGCTCCTGCGATTCTTCGGAATGTTCCGTAGATATCTTCCTGGTAATCCTGCTTTGTAAAAAAATCCCCCCGCCAGGTATCTACTGCATAAAAATGCGTGTCCAGGTCTTCATCCTTTACTGCCTGCAGGAAGGCAAAAGAGGAACATCCATAATAGCTTCCAAGTTCCACGATCACCCCCGGCCGGCGGCTGCAGATATAATCATATGCAAAGTATCTGTGGCCCGACCAGGGTGAACAGGTCATCATATCCCGAGCAAAGTCGTCGCTTTCAAACTCCGGCTGATGTTCGGTCCATATCCGTTCCTGCATCCGACTGCACCCCGCTTACATCGAAATCATCCATGCTGTTATTAAAAACTCCATAAATCAGTTCCCCATGTGTGGTATTCACCAGATGGACTGCCTGATTAACCCAGCACTGCTCCACCTGGTTCAGAACCTCTGGGCCTTCTCCGATCCCCAGCGTGATAAAATAATCTCCTTCCCGCACCTTTGGCCAGCGCAGCCGGTAGGTGATCAGACTCCTGCCGGCCGGCAGATATGCTCTCTCCCATCCGGAAGTCATGGATGTCTGACCGAAAATCTCACTTCCCAGCCTGTCTCTTACCTGATAGCCCACGATCAGATGATCCATCCGCCGCGGACTGGTCACAAGCAGCTTTATGTAAAGCCGGCACCCCTGCTCACAGCTTTCTGCAAAAGGAAGGCCGTCCACATCGTAGTAGAAGCCTTCAATAACCGCGTCCATCTTTCCCGAATACTGATCCGGCAGCGGCCGGCGCATTCTGGAAGCCTCTGCTGCTGAGAAAGAGCTTCCTGAAATTCTTTCGCAATATGCGCCCTGGCGGATCCTGTAATATTCGTTTATGGCACCTGCAGGTGGTCCGTCATAGACCAGAACGCCCCGGTTCAGGACCAGGACTCTGCTGCAGAAACGGCTGACTGCATGCAGATCGTGAGAAACCATCAATACCGTTGACGTCTCCGTAAGTTCACGGATCCGGCGCAGGCACTTCTGCTGAAAGAATACATCCCCGACACTCAGAGCCTCGTCTATCAGCAGGATATCCGGCTGTACGCTTACCGCCGCCGCAAAAGCCAGACGGACAAACATGCCTGAAGAATACAGCCTGACCGGCTGATAAATAAACTCCCCTATATCCGCAAATTCCAGGATCCGGGGAAGTCTGCTCTGTGTCTCCCTTCTGCTCTCACCTGCCAGCAGCCCGGCCAGATACAGATTCTCCAGGCCTGTATAATCAGGGTGAAAGCCTGCTCCCAGTTCCAGCAGAGCCGAAAGCTGTCCCCGGGTCCGCACAGTACCGCATGTCGGCTGCGTCACCCCGGCCAGAATCTTCAGCAGTGTGGACTTGCCGGAGCCGTTCAGCCCGATGATTCCCACACATTCTCCCCTTTTTACCGAAAAGCTGATTCCTTTGAGCGCTTCAAATTCCCGGTGATATACCTTTCCGGTCAGGGACAGAGCTTCTCTGACCCGGTCCCTCTTCCCTGAGTAGAGCGGATAAGTCTTTCTCAGATTCAGGACCTCTACTGCTGTCAATGGTTACACCTCATCCGCCAGATGCGGCTGCAGGCGGCTGAAGATCATTCTTCCGACAGTTCCCACAGCTGCAGTTACTGTCCAGAATTTCACGGCTGCCAGCGGCGTATGCCAGAATAACTTCTGCGAGAGCAGGCAGTCCCGATAACCCTGTGTCACATAGTACATAGGGTTAAGAGCCAGTACCCGCGCTGTCTGCCCCTTTTCCAGAGCATCCGTGCTCCAGAGTATGGGCGTGGCCCAGAAACCGATCTGCAGCAGCATATTGCAGATGGAACCCATATCCTTAAAGAAAACCGTCAGCGGCGACAGGAGCCAGGACAGACCAAGGCCGAGAACTGCCGCAGAAAATGAATAATAAAATACCTGCAGATAGACGGGAGAAAAGGAATACCCATAAAATAAAAGCATGATAAAAAGAAAGCCGATAAAAAACATATGTACAAAAAGGGCAGAAAGCACCTTTACTGCAGGCAGAAGATAGATATTAAAACAGACTTTCTTCACCAGAAAACTGTATTCCAGCAGGCAGCTGCATCCGGATGTCACCAGGTCCGCGAAAAAAATCCAGGGAACATAGGCGGCGCTGAACCATAGAATATATGGTGCTCCCCGTACAGGCGCATTATGAAAGCCCTGCTGAAATACGTACCAGAAAACCATAAGGGTAGTCCAAGGCAGCACAAATGCCCAGAGTACCCCAAGAAGCGAGCCGGAATAGCGGGCTCTGAGATCATTACGGGCCAGTGCAGGCAGCATCCTGATGCTGTTGTTTCCATATACAGTCATATACACTCCTTGGCGGATCTTCATCCGTTCTTAATCTTAATTGTACGTTAATTTGTACGTATTTTTATTGTACCATTATTTGTACGTATGTCAACCCCATTTCTCATCTTTTAAAAAGTATTTTTTACAAAATTGTTGAATATACTTTACATCTGCATGGTATGCTGAGTTCGTATAATCAGGCAGATTATGTACCGGTTTATTCCCGCGGCAGGTCTGCACAGCCATTCTTTCTAAAAAGAGGAGGATCATGTCAATATGAAGAAACGGATTAAGAGATGGAGCTGCCTGCTGAGCACTGCTCTTGTTGTCAGTATGGCCGCCGCCCCTATGAGTGCGCTGGCTGACACTTCCGCAGGCAGTCCCATCCGGATCAATGAGGTAGAATCGAGTGACGCGGCAGGAGGAAACGACTGGGTTGAAATTGTCAATACAGGCAGTGAAGTCATAGATATCTCCGGCTATTACGTAACAGACAACAAAGACCAGGAGCGCGTAAGCGGCGGGGAGATCACACCTCTGCCGGAAGGCACTGTCCTTTCTCCCGGAGCCGTACTGGTCCTGGAGGAGACAGCCAGCTTCGATTTCGGCCTTGGCAAGGCGGATACCGTAAACCTCTATGATAAAGAAGGGAACAAGATTGACAGCTTCAGCTGGACAAAGCACGCCGCAGGTACATATTCCCGCATGGCAGACGGAAGCTTCACTGATCAGGAGCCCACGAAAGGCCAGGGCAATACCGGTTCCGTTCCGGAAGAGTCCGAATCCGAGACGACCGCTGAAACAGAGACAGAATCAGAGACGAATACCGAAGAACAGGATCCTTCTGTTATGGTCATAAACGAAGTTAATTCGGCTCCCGATGACTGGGTCGAGCTTATGAATACCGGGAAAAGCACCATGGATCTTTCCGGCTGGGAACTGCGGGATAATTCAGACGATCACCGCTGGAAATTCCCGGAAAATACAAAAGTTGAAGCCGGCGCTGTATTTCTTGTGAAAGCTGATACAGCAGGACAGATCTATGACAGCGGCACCTGGACAGACGGTCAGTTTGATGCTGCCATCGGTCTTGGCTCCGGAGACAGTGCCCGCCTCTTCGATGCCAACGGAAAAGAGATAGACACCTGCAGCTGGACAAACCATGCAAGCTATGAAGGAGACCAGTCAAAGGCGTCTCTTGGACGATACCCGGATGGAAGCGGGGAGTTTACCCTGATGCCCGAAACACCGGGAGAAAAGAATAGCTTCTTTAAGCCCAATGTTCAGAAAAATCCGGCAGTCATAAACGAGGTTGAGTCCAAGGATCCTTCCGGCGGCCCTGACTGGATAGAGCTGGCAAATCCTACGGATCAGGAACTGGATATAAGCGGCCTGGTTATAAAAGATAACGATGACAGCCATGCATATACGATCCCCGCAGGAACAAAGATCCCGGCGAAGGGATTCTGGGTTGTAAAGGAAGAAGGCGGCGGACTCCCCTTCGGCCTTGGCAAGGGAGATCAGGTACGTCTCTTCGAAAATGGCAGGCTGATCTCCTCCACCACCTGGACAGGCCATACCAGTCCCAGCTGGGGTCTTTACCCGGATTCAAATGGGAACGAATATAAGAGCACGAAAAAACCTACCCCCGGAGCGGCAAACATTTTCCCGGGGACCCCGGACACCGTCGCCTGGCCCGGTTCTGACCAGGTAAAGACCGCTGACAATACATTTCTGGAGGACTCCTCAGGACTGGATTTCGCAGACGGAAAGCTTTACGCGGTCGATAACGGCACCGGTAAATTCTGGGTCCTGAATGCAGCAGAGGATGGAAGCCTTACTCCTGCAGAAGGGTTTGAGAACGGCAAGACCGTAAACTTCAGCACCCCTTCCGCAAAGGGACCGGATACAGAAGGAATCACGGTGGATGGCGACGGCTATGTTTACCTTGCCAGCGAGCGGGACAATTCCAATAAGGGTGTAAACTATAACACCATCCTCAAGGCAGACCCCAGCGGCCCGGCAAGTCAGAACGCCATGCAGCAGTGGGATATTACGGGGCTGCTTCCCAATGTATCCGCAAATACAGGGATAGAGGCAGTTGAATGGGTTTCCAACAAGGATGTAAACGGAAAGCTTTATGACAAGAATACCGGAGCCCCCTTCGATGCTGTCAATTATCCGGATGCTTCGGCAGGCGGCGTATTCTTCACAGCACTTGAAGACAACGGCCATGTCTACGCATTTGTACTCAATAATGACGGCAGCGCGAAGCTGATTTCCGACATAGACCCCAGGATCGGCGGCGCCATGGGTCTGGATTATGACGTATACGATGGGATCCTCTGGGTGGCCGCTGATGACGGATTCGGCAATATCTGCGCGCAGGTTAAGTTCAACGGCACAGAAACTCCTGATGTCACACTTGTTTCTCCCGCAAAGGGCGTCGATGTGACCAGAAACAACGAAGGCTTTGCCATTGCAGGGGAAGAATATACAAAGGACGGACAGCGCCCTGTTTACCATTTCGCGGACGGCGTAACAGAAGGCGCCCTGACGATCGGCTCCATAAACTGTGATTACAAAGCTCCTGAAGTGATCCCTCCTGCCATTATAAAAGGCATGGATGGGAAATGGACCCAGGGCAGCAAGGACGGCCTCGCCTTTACATCAGACGCTGAATTTAAGAACTTCCAGGCTGTTCTGGTAGACGATCAGGTGATCGACCCCGCAAACTACACAGTAAGCGAGGGCAGCACCGATGTTGTCCTCGCTCCTGCATATATGAATACACTTGCCCTGGGCGGGCATAAATTCGCTATTCAGTCCACAAATGGAACCGCTGCCACCAATTTCACCGTACTAGAAGCAGTACCCGAGAGTGAGAGTGAATCCGAATCTGAGTCTGAATCCGAGTCTGAGAGCGAATTTGAATCCGAGTCTGAATCCGAGTCTGAAAGTGAATCCAACAACAAGAACGGTGCGCTTCCCAATAAAAACAATAAGGGAAGCAATTCCGGAAGCAATAAAGGAAATAATTCCGGAAATAATAATACAGACCATTCCGCAGCCAGAACCACATCCTCACCGAAGACAGGTGATGACAGCATGCCCATAATGTGGGGCATTCTCCTGCTTGCCGGCCTGGGCGGAACCGCGGCAGCTGCCGCCTTCAAAAAGAAGCACAGCCGCTGATCTCACACTAACTTTATAGAACATGCGGATCAATCCGTACCCGGATAGAGCTTCCCGGGCCAGCTTCGGCCGGGAAGCTCTTCGTCTTTTACCAGGAAATACTTCATCTGTTCCGCATGGGGAAGTCCCAGGGCAGTTGTGACATCCAGATGCCGCCAGACGCCGCCGGTTTTCACAAGATTCCAGCCATGATTTCCGTACCAGCCGGCCGCCTGTGCCTTCCCGGTCACGATGATAGAGGGGATTCCCAGTGCCTGGCAGAAATAACAGATCGTCATGGCCAGCCCCAGGCAGACTCCCTTCTCATTGAGAAGAATGCCGCGGATGTCGTAGATCCAGGGATGCAGATTCTGCTGCAGCAGCTCGTCTTCCGCATAGATTACGTTATCTGCCAGATAATGAAATATATGCTCTAAAAGCTCCTGCCGCGTCAGATCCCCTTCCCCCGAAAGCTCCCGGATCAGCCCCTCTCTGCGGGCGCGCAGCTCTTCCACCACTTTCTCAGCCTGATCCGCGTCCTGGTAATACCAGGCAGGCCTGATCATACCAGAAAGGATCTGCGTATTTTCCATATCCCAGTATGCCATTTCCGGATTATCATAACGCAGGGCAAGCAGCATCCTGTGGATCTGCCCGCGGTCTGGGCAGACGCAGTAAAATTCCGGTTCAAAGCGCGTGATGGCCAGGGCTGCCCGCCTGTAATCATACTGCTGATCTATGGTCAGCTGCCGATAATAAAATCCATGCTGATACCTTGCGATCCTTTTCATTTTCCTCACCTTTCCTGGCTGAAACAGGCTTTCAGACCAGCCTGGCAAAAAGTTTTGCGGCAATCTCTTTCTCCTGCCGGAGCTCCTCTTCTGAAAGCAGCGGTCCTGCCTCCTGCACCAGCAGATTATTTGTTCCGCCCGGTCCCGGGCCTGTGATCAGCAGGCGTCCGTTCTCTTCCTGCCGGAAGGAAACCTTTATGGGACTCCCGGCAGGAAGATTTTCGCCGGGCTGCAGGGTCCACCATCCCAGAAAAGATGATTCTTCCAGGTCTGCAAAGCATCTGGGCGACCGGTTCGTATATATTGCAAGGGAGAGGCTTTCCTGTTTTTTGCTGATCCTGAAGATCTCGGTCTTTTCCGCCGGCAGCTGCTGCCCTGCCCGGATCAGGCTGCAGACTTTCCTCTCTCCCATGCCAGTCTGAACAGCAATACCATAACTTATTTCGCAGACACCGCTGCTATCTTCTTCCAGGAAATCACCCTGGCAGCCCCTGCCTGCAAGAACCGCTGCTCCTCTGGCAGCCTCCAGACCGGAAGGATCTGCATAGATCACCGGGATATCCGTGAAAATCTCCGCAGTTTTTGTCCTGATCTGGGGCATATTCGCCGCTCCTCCGCAGAGTATGACCGCGTCCGGGCCGCCATGCCCGGATCCGGCCGCGCTCTGGCACATGTCACGCACTTCTTTTTCAAAGCCCTGCAGCAGCGGCTCTGTGCAGGCCTGCAGATCTTCCGGCGTCAGCCTTACCTGTCTGCGTCCCTGCTCATCCTCTGCTGTGAAGGAAGCTTCCTGTCCCGCGCAGAGCCGGACCCTGGCAGCATCGCATTTGCAGAAAAGCTCGCGCTGACAAGCCATGTCCATGTCAGCCTGAAAATACTTTCTCCTGACAAAGGCGGCCAGGGCCTGTGTCCATCCGATCCCGCCCAGATCCTGCCTGCCGCCGGCAGCATAGCGCGTCACTTCTCCGTCCTTTATCCGCGCCAGAAGCAGATCCAGTCCGCCCCCGCCCAGATTGCAGACCAGCACCGTCTGTCCGCTGTATTTCTGCAGATGATCACCCCCGTAAAGAAGGGCCTGATCCTGCTGGCAAAGCAGGATTTCCTCGAAGCCGGCCTCCAGGACTGCCTGGCGCAGGGCCCGGCGGCGGCAGGCACTGAAATAGCCGGGAACTGTGATCACTGCCTTTTTAAGCGGACAGCCGAGAAAGCGTTCTGCGTCTCTTTTCTTCTTTTTCAGGAGAAGCGCACTGACAAGCTGGGGAGAAAGTCTTTGGCCATCCAGGGTAAGTGCTCTCCTATTGAGGCCCAGCATGCTTCTGACAGCCGGCACTGCCTGCGGGTACAGAGCCAGCCCATCCTCCGCCGCTTCCCCGATCAGCAGTTCTTCCTTCCCAAAGCAGACCGCGGCTGGAGTCCGCACAAGACCGTCCATGTCCGGAACGCAGAGTGCCTTCCCGGCCGGGTCCAGAACCGCGGCTTCCAGAAAGGAACTTCCAAAATCTATCCCCGCAAAAGCGCTCTGCATGCCTTCTCCTCCTGCGTATTTTTATTTCAGAAATCTATCAGAGCCTGCTGCCCGGCGCTATGCAGATCCCGGCTGTCTGCCTCCCCAAGCTCGGCCTCCAGCTGAAGATGCAGCAGGGCCGTCATCAGCCTGCGCAGATCCCGGCGTCCGGCAGCCTTCTTTCTTAGAAGAGCCGTCATAGCCGGAAAATCATAAGGAGCACCGGACAGTTCCGGCTCCCAGCCCGCTTCCGGCGCCGGTTCCTTCTTATATGCCGCGTAGAGCAGACGGATAAAATGATCCAGGCTGCTCTGTGTCAGATCACAGTCCGCCAGAAGCTGGCGCAGGCTGCGCAGATACTTTCTGAAGCCAGCCCGGTCATTGTCATGCAGCAGACCCATTTCCCGGTAAAGAGCATATTCTGAAGCCCCTTTTGAAACCAGAAACTCCTCAGAATGCCGAAGCAGGGCCGCTGCCGCCGGGTCTTCGGCAGGGCCTTCGGAAAAAGAAGGACTGCTCCCCTGCTGACCGCCGCGGCCCAGCTTCACCAGATCTTCCAGCGTCATTTTCTTATAGACTCTGCTGTCCAGGTACTGGAGCTGCCCGCTTCCGATCACCAGGTCAGGCCTGGCCAGCGTACATTCTCCGTCACAGATCATGAAAAGGCGCTCCCCCGACAGCAGAGAGAACCTGGTCAGAACTGCCAGCAGAAACTGGCGGTCCTGTTCCTGCGCCTGGAGCAGGACCTTCAGCCTGCCGCTGCTGATCTGCCTGAGGGCCGCTGCCAGCGCTGTAAGGGTCCTGTAATCCATCTTGTTAAAAAAGGCATCCGTACTGCCTCCCGTTCCCGGTTTCACCTGTGGATGGGGCCAGGCATCCGGCTGATCCGGATCCAGTTCTCCCGGGAAGAAAAGCTCCTCTACCAGGTCCTCCGCTATATATTTGACGCACAGGTACTGCAGTTCTGCAGGGGAACAGATAAAACCGCGGACGATCTCGTGAGGACGGCATTCCCGGCTGCTCCCGGCTACCTTCCTGGCCATGGCCGCGGCGAAGCTGCCGTCAGAGAGTGGGTAGATCTCCAGACAGCCACGGTCATAACCGGCCGCTATCATTTCCAGGCAATTATCCTCCAGCTCTGTGCGGGTCCGGTCGCTGAATCCTTTCGATGTCGTTATAATGACCAGCCCGCCTCTGGCGGGGTCGCGGTCGGCAACAAATCTCCTGCTGAAGCATTTCATATTCATCTCATATCCTCCTTTTTCTCCTGTTACATTTCCAGAAGGCTCTGCAGTTTCTTCAGAAAACCACCTGCCCCGCTGCCGGTCAGGCTGTCTACCCTCTCCTCCTGCGGATGGACGCTGCTGTGAGAAGAGATGGGATACATGCCTTTCTTGGCAAGGATAGCCAGGACCGGCTCATCTATACAGAAGGGACGGTAGTCCTCAAAGCTTTCCCCGTCACAGGCAGAACCAATGCTGGCGATCATGGAGAATGTGATCCGCTGGCCGGGAACCGCGTTGACGAGCTTGTTGTAGAAGTTGGGACACTCGGACTGCAGATAGCGGCGCATGCACTCCCCGCGGTTCTCAAATGCCTTAAAATCAAAACCGTCTGCATGGGTGGTCCTGACCATTCTTCCGCCTTCCATGCGGATGGAGTTTTCGAAGGCATCCGTCAGCAGGGGGTCGTTCTGGTCCAGCAGGTCACACTTGGTGACTATGACCACGATCTCAAAGTCCCGGTCTCTGCGCAGAACACGCAGACGGGGCAGAAACTTATCAACCATGCGGGTATACTGAACCGGCTCTCCCCTTTCTCCTGCCAGCAGCTCATCCGCGCCGATTGTCATAAAGAAATAATTGTAAGGAAATATCTTTGAATTCCAGGGCATATCCACGCATTCCTCTCCGTCAATGTCCTGAAAACGGAGCAGCACGTGACGTTTCTCGCTCCCCTGTCCGCTGGTCACATAGTAGACGTAGGGGAGGATGATCTCGCCGCGGCGGGTAGGCGCGGGCAGGAAATGCTGCTTGAAACGGGCGCCGGCTTCTTCATAACGGCGGCGGGCAGGCGCCGAGGAGGGAAGGTCATCCTCAAAGGAGCACCCGGTCCCGCGCACCAGGGTATCGTGGAAGGCAGGATCGCTCATCTGCAGGATGTGGACGGTCTTGCCGGCCTGGGGAGGGCCGGTGTAGATGACGTCCAGGGAAGGACAGCAGCCGGCATGGATCGGCAGCACCTCACCGGTCACAGCACTGATTTTCAGATACATGAGCTCCCCTTTGTCCGTCATCAGGGCTACCGGAAAATTGCCGGCATCATCGTAGACCAGTTCTGCCCCTTCAGAAAAGACATTCCAGGCCTGCATGTTCTCAGGATTCCCGTCCCAGGACTCCAGTGTCTGCCTGCCCTGGAAGTTCTCCTCATTTGTAAAGAGGATCTCATCCTCCTTGAGAGCTTTCCCGCTGCTGTCTATGTAGGGAATATAGCATTTCTGACTGTTCTGGTTCTTCAGAGAGTTAAATAATTTCATCTTTTTCATTGTGCCTCTCCTTTCAATACAAGCTTTAGTATGTCTCTGGCCAATCTGCCGGCATCAGCGCTGGTTGTTGTGCTTTTAACGTCATCCAGGCAGACTGTCACGCTGTAGGGCATCTTTTCGTCTGTCAGGCCTCCGGTCGTCCAGACGGTGCATTTCTCAGACAGGCTGCCGCTTTCACTGCTTTTCTGGGCTGTACCGGTCTTGGCAGCAAAACCGGGAAGGGCAAAGGATCTGCCGGTTCCCTTCTCTGTTACTGCCAGCATCATTTTGCAGATCTGATCGGCCGCTTCCCGGCTGCAGACCTGTCTGCTGCCCTCTCCGTCCACTGCCGTCCATCTGCCGTCCCTTCCTCTGGCGCTGATCCAGCGGGGATTCTCCATCTGGCCGTGATTGAGGATGGCATTTGTGCACATATTCATGCCTATGGGTGTGATCTTCGCATTGGCCTGGCCGATCCCGGCCAGCAGATAGTCGCAGTCCTGCCGGCTGCTGCCCAGGAAACTGTGGTCTGTATAGCTGAACTGTGGATAGTGAACGACCGTATCAAATCCCCATTTCTCCAGTTCTTTCAGCATCGCCGTGCTGCCTGTCTGCTGCAGCAGGCTTACGAAATAGCCGTTGCAGCTATAGGCTATGGCGTCTGTCATATTTATGGAGCCGTGCTCCGTCCCATCTATGCAGTTTATGCGGAAGGGCCCGCTGCTGGTGGAAAAGTTATGATTCTTATCTGCACAGTTATAGATATAGGAAGCCAGATCCGGATCTATGCTGAGGGCGCTGGCAGCCAGGATGGGCTTTATCGTGGAGCCTGGATGGAAAGTATCCTGCATGATATTCCCATAAAGCCCCAGGATCTCGCCTGTCTTATAGTTGGAGACCACAAGACAGACCTTGTCAAAGCCGCTGGCCTCCACTGCCTGCGCTATACCTGTCTGCAGCCCGGCATCTATAGTCAGCCGCACATCCTCTCCTTTTCTGGAGGAAAATGGATTCAGCAGTACTGACAGCCGGAAACGGTTATCTTCCGTCCCGAAGACCCAGGGGCAGTTTGCCAGGATGGTGCTGCGGGAGAGCATGCTTCTTTCAGGATCTTCTCCCATTACAGGCTCCAGACTTGAGCGGACCTGCGGGTCTGTCCATACTGTCTCTTTCCCCTTTCCCTGCAGAACCACGGTTCCATTGCGGTCCTGCACCTGGCCCAGGCTGTATTCCTTTGCGGAAAGGATCACCTGACCCACACTCATGGGCGTCTGGCAGCTCCCATCCGCGGCGCGCAGGCCGAACAGGAGTAGGCTTGCCAGCAGGGCTGCCGCAAAAGCGGTCAGCACCCGGACCCGATAATGTTTTTTCCTGTAAAATATCATGATATTGCCTTCTTTCCCAGCAGACCGCAGTGCACGGCAAGCAGAACGGTCAGCATGATGTTGACGGAGGAACCCTCGGATATCCAGGGAAAACCTATGCCCGCCGTAAGAAAGGAACCGAGATTGCTGGCGGTATGGACCAGGATCAGGAAACCAAACAGCAGGGCTGTGGTCAGGTTCAGATAGCGGTCATAGCCGCACAGTCCGTCTGGCAAGGTCAGCAGCCAGCGGATGAAAAACAGACTGAGGGCCAGGACCAGACCTGCCAGAATGAGCGAATAGTCATTGATAAGGGTCACCATGACGTGGTCCGTATTGAGGGTCGGGTAATAGGAGACCGGCAGGGATCCGATCCCCCTGCCCCATAAGCCGGCCTGGCCCAGGTGCCGGAAGAGGTAAAGCACGGACTCTGCCTTGCCGGCCAGATCCTCACTCCCGGCAGCTGCAGCCGGATGCAGCCAGATCTGCATTCTGTCGTGTACATGAGGCACCTTCATAGCCGAGAGCACAGCCGCACCGGCGCAGGAAATGGTGTAGAAGCATTTCGTGAGCAGATTCCGGCAGCGGATGAAAAAGAGCACCGTAGCCGTCAGACCGATGATCAGGATCAGCCCGAACTCATTGCAGAGCACGCAGCCTGCAAAAAGGATGATCACATAAAGCAGCATCAGCATCAGGTTCCAGGGCAGGCTCCTTACATTTCCCCTTACGTAGCTGTCTTCCCGGCGGGAGATCAGAAAAGCGGCGGTAAAGGGGAAAGCCAGCAGGGCCCAGCCGAAGATCATGATGCCTCCGAAGTAGAGGTAGCTGCCCCCGGTCAGCGCGCTGGTAAGGCGGGCTCCGTAGACCGCCAGCAGCAGACCCCCTCCCGCCAGCAGGTTAATAAGTTTTATCCGGTAAATATTGGTAAAACGGATCAGCAGATAGACGATAAAGAAAACCACGATCATGCTGATCAGGTCCCCGGTGTAGACATCCTCCAGCTGAATACTGGCTTTTTCCCCAGCAAAGCGATAGGCAATGGACAGACCCAGGCTGCAGAAGACAGCAGCGATGACCAGGCCGGGGATGGCCTTTTTTCCCTTGTCCGCCATAAACATAATGGTCAGAGCTGCCAGGATCAGGAGCTGTCCCAGTCCGTACTGGGCCGCCGGCAGCGGACTGTCATAATGAATGGAAGAAATCGTCCATAAAAACAATCCTGCGCTGTAGATCACGTAAATGGGAAATGACATGGCCTTATCTCCTTTTTACAAATTCCAGTTCTATATCCCTGAGCTTTATCCTGTCCAGATCATGGATGGCAATCCGGCTTCTGGGATCCCTTCTGTAACGGCTCCCGCCGATCACAATACTCCCCGTCAGGACTGTGAGCCAGATCTGATCCTCCTGTACATTCAGGTAAAGGCGGATCCTGGGTCCGGCTGCGTCTACTTTGCAGTCATCAAATAAGCCATTCCCAAGGAAACAGCTGTCAAGGGGCAGGCCGGCGCTGTCACCGCTTCCTGAGGGAAGTCCTGCCAGCAGACTCCAAAGTGTCCTCTTTGCCGGCTGAAGCCGCAGTGCCCTGACCGTCCAGGCGGCCTGTGCGGCTCCTTCCCCTGCATCTGTCTTTCTGCAGGAAAATCCCATCTGCAAAGTCAAAAAGCCGAGGGCTGCTATAGTCAGCAGTTCAAACAGCATTTTCATTCGCACAGCCTCCTTTTTCTTTTCCCCAGTATAAAACCCGGCCGGCTTCCCCATCCGCGCCAATCCGTAAATAAAGTCGCTGCCTGCGCTTAAGGAAAAGGCATGGCGCAAAAAAATAGAAGTGCCGCTTCAGCACTTCTATTGTCCTTATCTGTATCCTTTTTATTGCTGCTGTCTGGTCTGCATCTGGTAACGGCTCAGATCTACCCGTCCGTCTTTCACTTCTACTCCCTCGGCCCGCAGCCGCTCTGCCTGCTCATCCGGCCCTTCGAAAGCAAAGGCTCCGGACAGGGCCCCGCTGGCATTTACAACCCTATGGCAGGGAATGTGCAGCGGATCCGGGTTATGATGCAGAGCATTGCCTACCGCCCTGGACATCCGGGGATTGCCCGCCATGGCCGCAATCTGAGAATAGGTCGCCACCTGCCCCCTGGGGATCTTCTTTACCGCCTCGTATATCCGCCGGGAGGGCGTGTCTGTTACCAGCTGCCAGCTGCGGTCTATGCAGGCGAAAATATTGTCCTCCGTCACGCTCCCATCCAGCAGGAGGCTGATCCAATGCCTCCTGTTCATATGATAAGCTGGCAGGATCCCGTCTTTTCCTGCGGCAAGCATGATAAAATCCGCGTCTGCCTTCAGGGTAACCACTGGTACAGGTCCATCTCCGGCAAGGCCCAGCCTGCTGCGCTCCACATTCATAAAGAGTGCGAACCATTTGCCGCTCTCCGGATCCCGGTAGACCCGGTTGTCCGGAAAACGGGGCCAGGGATATTCCTCCCTGACCCCATAAGTCCTGCAGATATAGCTGCAGGCTTTCTCATATACTTCCATCTTCATATTGTTTAACCTCATGCATGCACTGCCGTGCCGCAGCAGAATAAATCTTCATCCAAGGATCTGCCGCACCTTTTCCTGCAGCACAGGAACAACTTCCTCCTCGAACCAGGGATTCTTCTTCTGCCAGCGGAAATTCAGGGGGCTGGGATGCACCAGCGGGAAATAGTCCGGCAGGTACTGCTCATAGCTGCGCACGGTCTCTGTGAGATTCTTTTTCTGCAGCTTCCCCAGATAATAATTCATGGAATATTTCCCGATCAGCAGCGTCAGCCGGATGTCCGGCATCAGGGCCAGGCAGTCCTGATGATATTCCTGCGCGATGAATTTCCTGGGAGGCAGGTCGCCGGTCTTCCCCTTGCCGGGATAATAAAAATCCATAGGCATGATCGCAATCTGTTCAGAATAAAACCTGTCCCGGTCTATCCCCATCCAGGACATCAGCTTCCGGCCGGACTGGTCATTAAAAGGAATCCCTGTCTCCATGACCTTTCGTCCCGGCGCCTGCCCTATGATCAGGATGCAGGCCTTTTCACTCATCTGATAGACCGGAACCTGGCCGGCCTGTGTAAACTCCCGGTTGCGCTCGTCTTTTATCAGTTTCTCTCTTATTTCCTCAAATGTCATCTTTTTCTTTCTTAATAGCTGAGTCTGGTCAGACTTTCGCAGATAGTCTCTTCCATCTCGATCTGCTGCTTCTTCGTCAGCAGGGCGGAAACCATAATGACCACCGTGCCGCAGACAAGACAGGTTCCGAAGGGTACGCTCTCGTCATCCTCCTGCTGCTGCAGCAGCTGACTGATCCTTGCCTGGGCATCCTCCTGCGACGCATATACCTCTATACTGCCGCCGGCCGCGGTCCCTTTGTCTATCAGCAGATATCCGGGAACCTGATTCTGGTCTATCTGATCTGTTGAGAAATAAAGGCAGCTTGTATAGCCTCCCTCTTCTCCCAGCCTGCCCTGCGGGTCGTGGTCATGGGTCACGGCATCTATCTCAGTAATATGCTCCAGGTGCAGAAGACGGTTTTCTATAAAAACATAATTGGGATTCGTTACCTGCTTCATCCTGCGGATGCTGGCGGACAGGTCCGCCCCTGCCGCGTCCAGCAGGTCAAGGATCCGGGTACAGTCTGAACACTTCTGAAGTTTCTCGGTCTGGGCCGCTATATCCTCTGCGTTCTCCGGAAGCTGTGGAATCTCAACAAGAGAGCGTCTGGCTTCACTTACAGCTGCACGGGCCTGCTCCACAGTGCCCGGATCCAGCGGCGGCTTTCCTGAATCTATCATTCCTTCCAGCCTTGCAATACCGTTCTGGAGCTTTTTATTGTTGCCTTCTACCGTCTGCACCGCGATCCGGAATTCCTGAACTGCTCTCTCCTTGGCCCCGTTATAACATCCTGTCAGGCAAAGGGCAAAAGGAAGAAGCAGAACAACCATCCTTAGTTTATTGCGCATAGCATCCGCCTCCCCCTTTGGAAATATTTCTGGCAAAATTGCCCAAAACAGCCCTTTTATTTTTTCTCTCTATTTAGCATTTTATCAGAATATTCCCTGGCGGTCAAGCTGTTTGTCCAGTCATTTTGCCTGATTTCGCTGTATTCTTCCTCTAACCCGCAGGGCTGTCATTGTAAAATACAGGAAAAATTCCTTTCGCTTTGTAAAAACATTTGACTTTATTATAGTAAATTGATAGTATGATAATGTATTAAGCAGCCGCTGGCAGCGGCTGCATTTTTCATCAAATATCAGGAGGTTTGTAACTATGAAAAAAGCATTTGCTCTGGCTGCTGCAGCCATGATGGCTCTTTCTCTTACTGCATGCGGAGGATCCTCCTCCAGCGAAACGAAGGCGGAATCTGCCGCCGAGACCGAACAGGCTGCCGGCTCCGAAGAGGCCGCTGCCGGTGAAAGCGATCTTGAGTATGTAAAGGAAAAGGGGAAACTCGTTGTCGGCATCACGGACTTCGCTCCCATGGACTATAAAGACGATTCCGGAAACTGGATCGGTTTTGACGCCGATCTTGCCACGGAATTTGCCAAGTCCATCGGCGTAGACGTTGAATTTATAGAGATAAACTGGGACAACAAGATCATGGAGCTGGACGGCAAGACCATAGACTGTGTATGGAACGGCATGACCCTGACCGATGAAGTAAAGTCTTCCATGAGCACTACAAATGCCTACTGCAACAACTCCCAGATCGTTATCATCCCCAAGGACAAGGCTGACCAGTATCAGGATAAAGACAGCCTTAAGGATCTGACATTCGCGGTTGAAAGCGGAAGTGCCGGCGAGGAGCAGGCCAAGGAGCTCGGAGCGGAATATACACCGGTTGAGTCCCAGGCAAATGCCCTTCTGGAGGTTTCCTCCGGCACAAGCGACGCGGCTATTATAGACTCCCTGATGGCAGATGCCATGGTAGGCGAGGGAACATCCTATGAAAATCTGACCCACACAGTCAAGCTCAACGATGAGGAGTACGGCGTCGGCTTCCGCAAGGGCTCCGACCTGACAGACAAGCTCAACCAGTTCTTCGCTGACAGTGAGAAAGACGGCACTATGGAAAAGATCGCAGAGAAGTACGGTGTAACCGCTGCTCTGATCTCCCAGCAGTAAGATATGGAAACATTTCTTGAACAGCTGCCGATCGTATTCGGTGCGCTGAATATCGGATTCCTGCAGACACTGAAGCTCTTCTTTGTCACCCTGATCGGAGCTTTTCCGCTGGGGCTTGTCATCTGCTTCGGAACCATGTCCAGGTTCCGTCCCTTAAGTGCTGTCTGCAAGATCATCGTCTGGATCATCCGGGGTACGCCTCTGATGATCCAGCTCTTAATTTTGTATTTTTTCCCCGGACTGGTTTTTCACAACGCCATCTGGGGCGGCGGGGAGACCGGTCGTTTCACGGCAGCCGCCATCGCCTTCATCATTAATTACTCCTGCTATTTTTCCGAGATCTACCGCGGCGGCATCCAGAGTGTGCCTAAGGGCCAGGAGGAGGCCGGACTTGTCCTGGGCATGACAAAAAGCGAGATTTTTCGCCATGTCACGCTTCTGCAGATGATAAAAAATATCCTGCCGCCCATCTCCAATGAAATCCTGACCCTGGTCAAGGATACATCTCTTGCCCGGATCATCGCCCTGCAGGAGATCATCTGGGCGGGCCAGTCATTTATGAAGGGCTCCCACGGCATTTCCGGCGCTATATGGCCTCTTTTCTTCACGGCACTTTACTACCTGATCTGGAACGGCGTCATGACCATACTGCTGGGCAAGCTCGAGAAAAAGCTCGACTTTTTCCGATAGGAGGGAAGATATATGTCCATACTTGAAGTTTCGCATATACGTAAATCCTTCGGAAAAACCGAAGTCCTGCGCGATATTAGTTTTTCACTCGAGGAGGGCCAGGTGCTTGCCATCATCGGTTCATCCGGCAGCGGCAAGACCACACTGCTGCGCTGTCTGAACTTCCTTGAGGTTCCCAGCGGCGGCGTCATCCGGGTCCGCGATGAAGTCCTTTATGACAGCAATGACCCCTCCACACAGATTGATTCCCAGATCCGCAAGAAGAGACTCCACTTCGGCCTGGTCTTCCAGTCCTTCAATCTCTTCCCCCAGTACACAGCTCTGGGAAATGTTATGCTGGCACCGCTTCTTCACGCGAAGAAGAGCGAAGATTACCGTAATAATAAGGAGAAAATCACAGCGCAGATAGAAGAACGTGCCAGGGAACTGCTGACCCAGATCGGTCTGGCAGACCGCATGGACTCCTATCCCTGCCAGCTTTCCGGCGGCCAGCAACAAAGGGTGGCGATAGCAAGGGCGCTCGCCTTAAACCCTAAGATTCTCTTTTTCGAC
>ONFL01000045.1 GCA_900317095.1 uncultured Eubacteriales bacterium
ACAGATATCATCCGGCAGATAGCGGTTCATATAATCACGGATCTGGCTCGGTGTCAGCTCTGTTTCCATATGGGCGTTGGCTGTCATGGCCAGAGCATGAACGCCGGCATCTGTTCTGCCGGCGCCGATCACTTCCACAGCAGTGTCCGTCATGCGGGAAAGAACGCTCTCCAGCTTTCCCTGGATAGTCATCGGTGTATTGGGCTGATGTTCCCAGCCAAAATAGCGGGAACCGTCATAGGCAATGGTGAATTTATAATTCTTCATAAAGATCCTTTCGTTTCTTCTGTTTTATCTATGTAGATAGTAATGGAAAAAATATCTTTTTTCAATTACTATTTCGTCATGCGGGTGTGATTTGGGATAGACGCGGGGACAAAAATGTATTAGAATGGAAAAAGTATTGTTTTATTATATGTAAAGTACAGAAGTTTTACATAGGATTCTGAATGTTAAGAAGGAGACACATCTGTTTATGAAGCCGCTCAGCACTAAGACCGCCGGTTTTACCGATTCCATCATTCGAAGAATGACAAGAATTTCACTAAAATATGGGTCTATAAATCTTTCCCAGGGATTTCCGGATTTTGATCCTCCCAAAGCCATCACCGACCGGCTGGCAGAGATTGCGCCCTATGGTCCCCATCAGTATGCAGTGACCTGGGGAGCGCAGAATTTCCGCGAAGCGCTTGCCAGAAAGCAGAAGCATTTTTCCGGCATGGATGTGGATCCTGACAGGGAGATCGTTGTAACCTGCGGCAGTACGGAAGCCATGTGCGCCTCTGTCGCGGCTTTGTGCAACCCGGATGAGAATGTGGTTATTTTCTCCCCTTTCTATGAGAATTACGGAGCGGATGCTATCCTCAACGGCTGTCATGCTATTTACATTCCGCTGGTTCCGCCGGATTTCCACTTTGATCCTGATCTGATAGAAGAAGCCTTTAAGGACCCTAAGACCAAGGCCATGATCCTCTGCAATCCGTCCAACCCTACCGGCAAGGTTTTCAGCTATGACGAACTGAAGATCATTGCGGATCTGGCAATAAAGTATGACATCTATGTAATTACGGATGAGGTGTATGAGCACATACTCTATGAGCCCAACAAACATCTGTACATAGCGGCTTTTCCCGGCATGAGAGAGAGGACCATCATCTGCAGCTCCCTGTCCAAGACCTACTCTATCACAGGCTGGAGGCTCGGCTATACCATAGCGCCTCCCCAGATTACAGACCGTATAAAAAAGGTGCATGATTTTCTGACGGTCGGCGCGGCGGCTCCCCTGATGGAAGCCTGTGTGACCGGTCTGAATTTCCCGGATCAGTACTATAAGGATCTGCAGGCTCATTACACACACATGAAGAACCTGTTCGTAGACGGCCTTCACAGACTTGGCCTGCGCTGCGTAGATCCCCAGGGCGCCTATTACGTCCTGGTAGATATCAGTGAATACGGCTATGAAGATGATTACGAATTCGCGGTAGACCTCTGCCGCAAGGTCGGTGTGACCGGTGTGCCCGGCTCTACATTCTTTAAGGAACCGGTAAAGAACTATATCCGTTTTCATTTTGCCAAGAATGATGAGACTCTGGAAAAGGCGCTGGAACGCCTGGCCGATATAGACATCATGAAAAAGTAAAATCCACAGCTCTGATAAAGAGGGCTCTGCCAGGGCAGGGCCCTCTTTTTGCACAAAAAAAAGAAAATGTTTATTAGTTTGACATAATTAAGCGAAATAAAAACAAAAAATCAGGAATATTGTATAATAATGATAGTTTTTGACACCAGAATCGGGCCGGTGTTATCATTTGTATGGAACTGCAATGGACGTTTCACGCAGTCAATCGGCGCC
Organism: uncultured Eubacteriales bacterium; assembly: GCA_900317095.1. Lineage (GTDB taxonomy): Bacteria > Bacillota > Clostridia > Lachnospirales > Lachnospiraceae > UBA2912. The sequence continues at coordinate 1,853 of ONFL01000045.1, forward strand.
TGAATCAGAAATTTGCAGCAGTCAATGAAGGTATCTATTTAATCTTAGAACCAGGAGGAAATTCTATGTCAACCAAGAAAACTTTTAAGTCAATGGATGGCAACGAAGCTGCTTCCTATATCGCGTATGCGTTTACCGAAGTAGCAACGATCTATCCGATCACACCTTCAAGCCCCATGGCGAACCATGTAGATGAATGGGCTGCCCATGGCAGGAAGAACATCTTCGGAACCCCGGTCAAGCTTGTTGAGATGCAGGCTGAGTATGGCGCCTGCGCTGCTATGCAGGGCGCGCTGGAGGCAGGTTCTCTGGCAACAACCTTTACCTCTGCACAGGGACTTATGCTGATGATCCCTCCTATGTACCGTATCTCCGGACTTCTTGTTCCCGGCGTAATGCATGTGGCTGCACGAAGCGTTGCGACAGAGACGGTTTCCATTTTCGGTGATCACCAGGACGTTATGGCCTGTCGTCAGACCGGCTGGGCTCAGCTGGCTTCTTCAGGCGTACAGGAAGTTATGGATATGGGTGCTGTTGCGCATCTTTCCGCAATAGAAGGCCATATTCCCGTACAGCATTTCTTTGATGGTTTCCGTACATCCCACGAGATCCAGAAGATAGAGGCTCTCGATTACGATGACGTTAAAAAGCTTGTTAACTGGGAGGAACTGGAGAAGTTCAGAGACCGTGCCCTGAACCCGGATCATCCGACCATCCGCAATACCGGTGAGAATGATGATATATTCTTCCAGCACAGAGAGGCATGCAATCCTTACTACGATGCTTTCCCGGAGATCGTAGAGAGCAACATGAAGAAGATCTCCGACCTGACCGGCCGTGAATATCATCTTTTCAACTATTATGGCGCACCGGACGCAGAGCGTGTCGTAGTTGCCATGGGTTCATCTTCCGATTGTATAAAGGAAGTTGTTACCTACCTGACAGAAAGAGGCGAGAAGGTCGGATTTGTTCAGGTTCACCTATACAGACCCTTCTCCGCAAAGCATTTCCTGGAAGCCATCCCCGCAACAGCCAAGATCGTTACCGCGCTTGACCGTACAAAGGAACCCGGTTCCCTGGGCGAACCTCTTTACGAGGATGTCAACACCGTTCTCAAGGAGTATGGCAGAAATGATGTTCTGGTTCTGGGCGGCCGTTACGGACTTTCTTCCAAGGATACAACCCCTGCACAGATGAAGGCTGTATTCGACAACATGGCCGGAGAGAAGAAGAACCATTTCACTGTCGGCATCAACGATGACCTGACCCATACATCCCTGCCGGTCGGCGAGAACATCGTCACAGCCGGAAAGACCATCAAGTCCTGCAAGTTCTGGGGACTCGGCTCCGATGGTACTGTCGGCGCCAACAAGAACTCCTGCAAGATCATCGGCGACAACACAGACCAGTATGTACAGGCATACTTCCAGTATGACGCCAAGAAGTCCGGCGGACTTACCCGCAGCCATCTGCGTTTCGGACATGAGCCGATCCTCAGCACCTATTACGTAACCATGGCTGATTTTGTTGCCTGCCATAAGCAGAGCTACATGCATCATTATGATATCGTCAATGAAGTTAAGCCGGGCGGCACATTCCTGCTGAACACAAGATGGTCCGGCCAGACTCTGATCGATAATATCCCCAACCGTGCAAAGCGGATCATGGCGGAGCGTCATATTAACTTCTATACCATCGACGCCACAGATATTGCGGCTTCCATCGGACTGGGCAACCGTACCAGCACCGTGCTGCAGGCTGCTTTCTTCAAACTGGCTGATGTCCTGCCTATAGATGAGGCAGAGAAGTTCATGAAGGATGCGGCTGTTAAGTCCTTCTCCAGAAAAGGCCAGAAGGTCGTAGACATGAACTGGCAGGCTATAGAGAAGGGTATTACCAGCGTCGTTAAGATCGACGTTCCGGAAGAGTGGAAGAATCTGAAGGATGAGGAAGAGGTCATCGATCCGAATCTGCCTGAGTTCGTTCAGAAGATAACGATCCCCATGAATGCTGCCAAGGGCGATGATATACCTGTCAGCACATTCAAGGATTTCGCAGACGGCGTTATGCCTACATATACCGCAAGATTTGATAAGCGCGGCGTTGCCGACAACGTTCCTGTATGGGATATTGACAAATGCGTACAGTGCAACAGATGCTCTCTTGTCTGCCCGCATGCAGCAATCCGGCCTTTCCTTGTTAACGCTGACGAAGCCGCAAAGGCTCCCGCAGAGTTCAAGACCAAGAAAGCCATCGGCAAGGGCTTTGAAGATTACACCTACAGGATCCAGATCTCCGTTCTGGACTGCCAGGGCTGCGCAAGCTGTGCAAATGAGTGCCCGGCAAAGGCTCTGACCATGGTTCCGCTGGACGACGTCCTCGATGAGCAGAAGAACTGGGATTATGCAATGACCCTGTCCGAGAAGAAGAATCCGATGACAAAGTACAGCCCGAAGGGCAGCCAGTTCGAGCAGCCTCTGTACGAGTTCTCCGGTGCCTGCCCCGGCTGCGGCGAGACCCCTTATGTCAAGCTTCTTACCCAGCTTTACGGCGAGAGAATGTACTGTGCAAATGCAACAGGATGTGCACAGGCAGTCGGCTTCTTTACACCGACCTATCCGGAAGCACAGAAGCCCAACGGCTGCGGCCCCGCATTCTCCAACTCCCTGTTCGAGAATAACGCCGAGTTTGCCCTTGGTATGTATCTGTCCGCTGAGAATCAGAGAAATCAGCTGAAGATGCATGCAGAAGCTGTTCTTGATTCCGCAAAGGACGAGGACCTCAAGAAGGCTCTGGAAGCATGGCTGGCAGAGGGCGATGACGATGACAAGACAGTAGAACTGTCTGAGGCATGCTTCGCAGCTCTGGATGCAACTGCCGAGACAGGTGAAGATGTCGCTTTCCTGAAGAGAAGAAAAGATCAGTTCAAGAAGAAGACCATCTGGATGTACGGCGGCGACGGCTGGGCATACGATATCGGCTACTCAGGCCTGGATCATGTCCTTGCCAGCGGCGCGGATGTCAACGTTCTTGTTGTAGATAATGAGCTTTATGCCAATACAGGCGGACAGGCTTCCAAGGCTACCCCGATCGGCGCCAGCGTACAGTTCGCAGCAGCCGGCAAGGCAACCCCCAAGAAGGATATGGGCCTGATCTTTACGACCTATGGCTATATCTATGTAGCACAGGTCAGCCTGGGCGCGGATGTCAACCAGCTGATCAAGGCTATGAAGGAAGCTGCCGCATACAAGGGACCTTCCATCATCATCGCCTATGCTCCCTGCATCAACCATGGTCTTGCAAATGGTATGGGACGGAGCATCAAAGAAGAGAAGATGGCAGTAGAGACCGGCTTCTGGCCGCTGTTCCGCTACAACCCGGATCTGAAGAAGGAGGGAAAGAATCCTTTCATCCTCGATTCCAAGGCACCCAACGGCAAGCTGCTTGAGTACATGAGAGGCGAGACAAGATTTGCCAGCCTGGAGCGTACATTCCCTGAGACAGCTAAAGAGCTGTTTGCGAAGGCAGAAAAGCATGCAAATGAACGTTATGCCGGATATCAGGTAAGAGCAGAAGAGAAGTTCTAATTACATATTGATGAGTTTCCTTCAAACTCAAGGATTAAATAGCTGCCGTGCAGACTGCCTGAAAACAGTCTGCACGGCAGTTAAATTTTTGACAAAATAACAGAAGTGCCCATTTGAAAGTTAAAAATTTCACGTTGAGTCAATTTTGAGTCTGTGAAAGCTGAAATTGAAGAGAAAACAATTTAAAATTGAACAAAAAAGTCGAAAAAGAAAATAAATTATTGCCCAATAAATCAAAACCATGCTATACTAATAGAAAATTTGTGTGTCATTCGACATAATCAACAGTCGGTTGTATATTATAAACGTGATGTGAAAAATGCACTGAAAACGAAATAGAAATCAACGGTGTTTGTTCACATTTAATAAATACATTTTTTGTAAAAAATGGAGGGTATAGGGTATGGAGTACAAGAAACCTACAAAAGAATTTATTGAGAAACTGGAAGCAACACTGCCTGGAAAAGTAAAGACAGGCGAGGACATCAATCCTGATTATCAGCGTGATGAGATGTCCCTGCAGGAATATAAGATGCCGGATGTAGTTGTTCTTCCTACATCTACAGAGGAAGTTTCTCAGATCTGCAAGATCTGCTATGAATACGATGTTCCTTTCATCGTACGTGGTGCAGGATCCGGTCTTTCCGGCGGATGTGTTCCCATTGTGGACAGCCTGATCATTGACATGACAAAGATGAACCAGATCGTTTACTGGGATGAGGCAGATCTGATCGTTCGTGTCCAGGCCGGCATTCTGGTAGATACCATCCAGAAGGAATGCGAAGCCCGCGGCTATATGTATGCTCCCGATCCGGGCCAGAGACTTGCCACCGTTGCCGGCAACGTTTCCACAAATGCCGGCGGTATGCGTGCGGTTGAGTACGGTGTAACCCGTGATTCTGTTGCCAGCATGACAGTCGTTCTTGCAGACGGCCGTATCATGAACTTCGGTGCTGATGTTAACAAGAACTGCTCTGGTTATCCGCTCATGCATCTGATGATCGGTTCCGAAGGAACTCTGGCTATTATCACAGAAGTTTCCATGCGTCTTGTTCCGCAGCCCAAGTCCGTTATCAGCGTACTGGTTCCTTTTAAGGATTTCGCGACAGCTATCGAGAACGTTTCCCGCGTAAAAGGCGCAGGCCTTACACCGCAGACACTTGAGTTCCTTACAAAGCAGTCTGTTGCAGAGGGCGAGACCCTTACAGGACCTGTCTATCCCAAGACACTGGCTGACGGAACAGAAGTTAACGCTTACCTGCTGATCACATTCGACGGCAGAAGCGAAGATGATGTTTATACACAGATTGAGGACTGCGTTGCGGTTCTTACAGAGAACGGCGCTAATGAAGAGGATATCATGATCGCTGATACGCCTGCCAAGTATAACGCTCTGTGGGATTGCCGGCGGAAGATGGCTGAGGCAGTTACATCACCCAGACTCTATGATGAGGGCGATATCGTTGTTCCCATCTCCAAGCTTGCTGACATGGCAGAGTTCGCCATCGGCCTGAGCGATGAATTCTCCGGCTACAAGATCATTCCTTTCGGCCACGCAGGAGACGGCAACCTTCATATCATCTTTATCGCAAAAGATCAGGATATGAATGATGATGATTTCAAGGCTGATCTGGAGAAGTTCCTTGACAAGTGCTTTGCTAAGGAAAGAGAGCTCAAGGGCGCTATGAGCGGTGAGCACGGCATCGGCAGAAAAGTAGATTATCTGATCCAGGATCTGGGTCAGGAGCAGGTAGATCTGATGCTGGCGACAAAGAAGGCCTGGGATCCCAAGCTGCTCTTAAATCCCGGCAAGGTTTGCTACAAGCTGTAATATAATCTCAAAGTTATTTGCCATCTCCATTCAGTGAAGGACTCCTGAATAGAGCATTCGTCCGGAAGCCGGACTGTCCCCGGCTCCAGGACATAAGTGCATATACAGGATTCGAGGTATTATTATGAGGAGGTCATACTGAGAAAGTCTTTTAGAGAGAGGCGCGTTTTTCAAAGGATGAAGAAATGGTGGATATAAAAACCAAACATTCATTTTCAAGGAAACGGAGGGGTTTTTGTGACAACGAATCCAAAGTTTAACACCAAGGGATCCATATTGGCAGCTTACACGACTGCATCGCTGTGGTTCGGCACGCATGTAGGCGGCGGTTTTGCTTCCGGTAATCAGGTTGTTCAGTACTTTGCACAGTACGGCTCCGGCGGATGGCTGATTCCTGTTATTGCCATGGGCCTTCTGGCAGTTGTAATGTATATCTATATGGAGTTTGCGCATCTGAACGGCTTCGATAACTTCAAGGATACATTTGAACATCTTTACCCGGTTCCCAAGATGGAGATCCTCTGGGAGATCTTCAATATCGTCGTTGTACTTGCGGCCTGCGCATCCGCGGTAGCCGGCGCCGGCAACGTACTTGCAAATTTCATGGGTATTAATTACGAGGGCAAGAATGTTATCCTTATGAATCTTGTCATCGTAGCAATCCTGATCGTACTTACCATCTTCGGTATCAAGCTGGTTATGGCAGCTTCTTCCATTCTTGGTATCATCATCATCATTGTAACCCTGGTTATGATTGTCACCGGTTTCTCTGCAGATCTTGATGCCATCACCAAGTCTATCGTAGAGGCAAATCCCGGATTCCAGGTTAACCCGGATCCTTATACCCACAGCATGAGCAGTGCCATCATCCGAGGAATATTTGTATATGCTGGTTTCCAGTGTATTTCCCTTGGACCCATGATCGCAGGTCAGCCTGAGCTTACCGAAGGCGGTATCAAGAAGGCAGCAGTCATTGGCTGGATCATGAACGGCAGCGCACTTGCACTTTCAGCTGCCATGCTTGCCAAGTGGTATCCGCTGCTGAAGGCCATGGTTGACGCACAGATTCCTGTTAACGGTGTTACGAACCTGCTGAACGTTCCTAACCAGACAGTTCTTCAGCTGGCTAACGTAAAGGCAGTTATGCTGGCTTACAGTATCCTGCTCTTCGCTGCATTCGTATCAACATGTATCACACTTACCTATTCTATGATCCAGAGATTCTCTCCTGTTTTCTTCCCGAATTCCATCAAGAAAGAAACAGTCAGAAACTTATGTGTAGGTGTTATCGTTATCGCTGTATGCTTCCTGGTCAGCCTGCTTGGTCTTACCAACATCATCAAGTATGCATACGGTTATTCCGGATACTATGCAATCTTCGCACTGATCCTTCCTGCATTTATCTGGGGAATCCCCAAGATCAGAAAGCTCAAGGCAGGACCGAATGCCACAACCGGTGTAGATCCCAACGCCTGAAAAAGGTAATCCATAGAGTTACGGAAATGTCCTTCATGTCCGGGGCAGCTCATAGAAGCTGCTCCGGATTTTTTGCGTGGACATGTATTCTCCAGAATACCCCGAATGTAATCTTTTTACATGGAAATTATGCTTATTTTTTGAAATATCCAATAATATCGTACAAAATCCGGCCTGAATCTGCTATAATAGTCATGATATTGACAGTTAAGAATGAAAATCGATTGAACAAGTTTCGGTTTTCTGGATAAATGAAATCAGGAGGGAGGTTCAGGCAGAAAGTGACTGAGAATAAATTCAGTTTTAACCACGAGATCATACAAAAGAAGTGGGATGTTAATCCGTTCATGAAGATAACGGATATTGTATATGAGGTGCTGGAGAAAGCCATTATGACCACTGAGCTGGCTCCGGGAACCCGCATAAATATTAACAAGATCTCCAAGGAACTTGGGGTGAGCAATTCGCCCGTACGCGACGCGGTCGAGCGTCTGATCGGCAAGGGCATGATCATCCGCATAGATGATAAGGACCGCAAGCATAAAAGTTATTATGTATTTGATATAAATAAAAAAGAGATTGCGGACCTGTTCACTGCACGTTCGGCTATAGAATGTGTGGCCGCCTCTATCTGCGCGCAGGATAACTGGCGTCTGGATATGCGGATCATGGATGATCTGAACAAGGATTTCACTGAAAGCCTGTCCACATTTGGAAGCGACAGTCAGCAGGCCATGATGCTGGCCTCAGAGTATGACCGCAAGTTCCACAGGCTGATCATTAACGGGGCAAAAAACAATTACCTGCTGCAGATGTATGAGACTATAGAAATCCAGCTTAAATATCTGTCAATCCGTACCTGTGAGTATATGACCAGGAGTCCGAATGCCAACGTGCAGCAGCTTGTAAGCCAGCATCGGGCTATCTATAACGCTATTAATCTGGGTTTCCCGGACCTTGCCAGGAGTGTTATGGATAAGCATATTCAGTTCTGCAGCAATAACTGTCTTATTCAGAAAAAAGATGGCGAATAGCCGTCATTCTTAGGCAGTTTAGTATTGAATTTTTTGCATTCACAATTTATAATATAACTTAAGGTTTAATGGTGTATGCTTAAGGGCAGCACGTAAGAAAGGAGAAGGCGAAATGGCAGATTTTCATTTCAAGTATGGCAGTGGTTATCAGGAGTTCTCATTCCCGGATGATCAGATTTTAGGAGTGATCGAGCCCAACAAGGTTGAGATCCCGGAAGGAACAGAAGAGGAGAAGGTTGAATACGCGATTGATCATCCGATGGGCACACCCACTCTTGATAAGATCGTTAAGGCAGGCGAGACTGTATGTATCATCGTTCCTGATACAACCCGTCAGTGGGGCCGTCCCTTCGTTGATGTTAAGATCCTGGTTGACAAGCTCAACAAGCTCGGCATTCCGGACAGCGATATTACGATTATCTCCGCAACCGGTACTCATCATGCACAGACTCCTGAGATGCACGCAGCAATCGTAGGCCAGGAGATCTATGACAGGATCGGCGTACAGGACCATGACTGCAAGAACAATCTTGTAAAGGTCGGTACCTCTACATTCGGCAATGACATCTATGTAAATAAGACCGCTATGGAGTGCGATCACAGATTTATCATCGGACCTGTTGTAAACCATCTGCTCGCTGGTTACGGCGGATCCCGTAAGTATGTCCTTCCTGGTATTGCAGGCTGGGATACCATTATGAGAAACCACAAGAAGTGGTTTGCATCCGATGAGATCGGCAGCGGTTCCAATCCCATGACCGCTCCCGGCGTATACAAGGGCAACCCCATCAGCGATGAGATGTTCGAGGCTGCTGAATTTGCAAAGATCGATATGAACATCACAAACGTAGTAGACGTAACCGGTAAGATTGCGTTCTGCTATGCCGGCGATCTCCATAAGAGCCATGAGGCTGCTGTAGAGAAGTGCCGCGCTCTTGATAATGTTGAGGTTGATGAGCCCGGCGATCTGGTAATTGCCAGTGCCATGGGATTCCCCAAGGATATCAATCTCTATCAGACAACCGCAAAGCCGATCACCAATGCTGTCGGTGTTCTGGCTCCCAAGAAGGATTCTGTTCTGATCGTTGCTTCCGAGTGCCGTGAAGGTATCGGCAGCCCCGATATGGAGAAGCTCCTGATCGAGATGGATACCGCTGAAGAGCGTGAGATCTACACCAGAAAGAACTATACGATCGGTCTGAATGTTGCCTACATGATCTCCAAGGTAGCTGAGGAGTACACACTGATCGTTGTTTCCAGTCTGGATTCCAAGTGGTTCGAGAGAATCCCCATCACACCTGCAAAGAGCATTACAGAGGCTATTGAGATCGCCAAGAAGCTTACCGGCAAGGATAAGTTCAAGGCTTACATGATGCCTTTCTCAGCAAATACCTGTGCAAAGGTTAAAGGCTGATCGTAAGACTTTGTTGACCGGATCAGTCACATGTTGAATTTACAGGCCGCAGTCCGCAGATCATATGGATCTGCGGGCCGCGGCCTCTTGTTTTTCATGCTTCTCTTATGGTTAAATAGAGGAGCAGCAGGCAGTATTATAGTGTCCGGGAAAGAGGAATGATTTATGAAGAGAGGGCTTGTTATGGAGGGCGGCGCCATGCGCGGGCTTTTTACCTGCGGAGTGACGGACGTCATGATGGAACATGGGATTACCTTTGATGGTGCAGCCGGCGTTTCAGCCGGTGCTACATTTGGCTGCAATTATAAATCCGGCCAGATCGGCCGCGCTTATCGTTATAATCGGAAATACTGCGGCGACAGGCGGTATGGAAGCTGGTTTTCTGTACTGAGAAGCGGCGATATGTACGATGCAAGATTCTGTTATGAGGACATTCCCAATGTGCTGGATCCTTTTGATACAGAAACCTACAGCAGATCTCCCATGGAATTCTATTATGTTGTCACGGATATGGAGACCGGGCGGCCGGTCTATCATAAGTCCAGGGACGGCGGCCCGGGAGATCTTCTGTGGATGAGAGCATCCGCTTCCATGCCGGTCGTGTCCAGACCGGTCGTGATCAAGGGAAGGAGCTTCAGCGACGGAGGAACAGCAGACCCAATTCCCCTGCGTTTTATGCAGCGCAGAGGTTATGACCGCAATGTCGTCATCCTGACGCAGCCGGAGGGGTTCGTGAAAGAGCAGATGAAGCTGTTCCCGCTGGTAAAGCTGATTCTTCGCAGATACCCGGGACTTGTGGACGCCCTGGAACGCCGGCCCAGGGTCTACAACCGGACTCTGCATTATATAGCCCGTGAAGAGCAGGCCGGCAGAGTCTTTGTGGTCCGTCCGCCGCAGGCGCTGAATATATCCTCCACAGAGAAGAAAGCGCAGGAGATAGACCGGGTATATGAGATCGGCAGACAGACGGGGCTTGCTCTTGTGGAAGATATGAAAAAATTTCTTGAAGAAGATTAGATGAAAGGACGGAGTCAGGATGGCTTTTTATCTCATTGATATGGATAAGTGGCCGCGAAAAGATCATTTTCACTATTATTCACATGTGATACCGACCAATTATCAGGTAAATGTCGACATGGATGTCACACAGCTTCGCAAGGCATGTCTGGAGAAGAAGCTCCGCTTTTATCCGGCTATGATCTATGCTATAATGCGTGCTGTGAACGCGCATCCGCAGTTCCGGATGGCAAAGGACAAAGAGGGACGTATCGGTTATTACGATATCTGTTATCCATCCTATACAATTTTCCATAAGGACGATCATACATTTTCGGATATCTGGACCGTTTACAGTCAGGATTTCCGGGAATTTTATGCCGCCGCCGTGGACGATATGGAGCAGTATAAGGATGTGAAGGGCGCAAGAGCCAAGCCAGGTAAACCGGCCTGCACAGTGCCTGTCTCAGCGGTTCCCTGGCTGAATTTTACCTCTATGGCTCATGATACCGCCGGACCCAGGGACATGTACCTGCCGATCTTTACCTACGGCCAGTACCATACCGTGGTGGATCCGGTGAAGACGGCGGACGGATACAGTTTTCAGGAGTCCCTGAAGATGACATTTTCCATGATGATCAACCATGCAGCAGCAGACGGCTGGCATACATCCCTGCTTCTGCATGAGATCCAGGACAACTGCAATACCTGCCGGACATGGATGGCAGGAGAATAATTTATAAGGCATGAGGAGGATAAACATGCAGATTACTTCAATTTCAGGATGCATTCAGGCAGAAAAAGATGATGTGGCAAAGGTAGTTTTATTTCCCGGCGATCCGCTGAGAGCAAAATTTATAGCGGAGAATTTTCTGGAAGATCCCATCTGCTTCAATACAGTAAGGAATATGCTGGGCTATACCGGTACCTATAAAGGTAAGAAGATTTCCGTCATGGGAAGCGGCATGGGTGTTCCTTCTGCAAATCTTTACGCCTATGAACTTTATACCCAGTTCGACGTTGAATCCATTATCCGTATCGGCTCCACAGGCGCGCTGACAGATGACATCGATGTCAGAGACGTGGTCATAGCCATGAGCGCTTCTACAAATTCCGCCTACGCGGACCAGTATGACTTCCCGGGAAAGCTTGCCCCCACCGCTGACTGGGACCTGCTGAGGAAGGCTGTAAGCGCCGGCGAGAAGCTTGGCGTACCCATTAAGGTCGGCCCCGTATTTTCCACAGACACTTTTGTGAACGCGGATCCGAAGGCAAATGAGAAGTTCCGTGATATGGGCATGCTCTGCGTGGAGATGGAGACGGCAGGCCTTTATGCTCTGGCAATGCATCTGCACAAGAAGGCGCTGTCTATCCTTTCCGTATCTGATCATATCTTCAAGGGTACTTTCCTGAAGCCGGAAGAGATCCGGGAATCTTTCACCGATATGATGAATGTAGCCCTTGAGACGGCTCTTGAGAGCTTATAATAACCGTCCGGCAGAAGGTGTTTCTGTCAGAAAAAGCAGCCCGGCGGGGTCTGTGAAAGTTTCTTCCTTTCACAGACCCCGCCGGGCTGCTGGTCTTCACGGGCGCCATAATGATGATCTGCAGAGATCACATGTTCAGGTCTCAGCCCCTAAGCATGCGGATGGTACGGGCCTTCAGATCAGCCGCCGCGTCACGGATATCTTTCTGCGCAAAGATAGCACTTACAACGGCGATGCCGCAGATCCCGCTGCCTGCCAGCTCCTGTACATTATCCTTTGTGATGCCGCCGATGGCAATAACCGGGATATCAACGGCCCGGCAGATATCTTTCAGTGTGCCGATGCCGGTATCCTTTGCGTCCGCCTTGGTACCGGTAGGGAAAACCGCGCCGACCCCAAGATAATCGGCTCCCTTTTCCTGAGCCAGCAGGGCTTCTTCCACTGTGCTGGCAGAAACACCGATGATCTTGTCCGGACCCAGGAGTTTTCTGACGTCGGCAGCCGCCATATCACTCTGACCAACATGAACACCATCCGCATTGCAGCGGATCGCCACATCCACATTATCATTGATGACAAAGGGAACATGGAAAGCAGCGCACAATTTCTGAATCTGGAATGCCTCCTGCAGAAATTCTTCCTCGCCCAGTTCCTTCTCCCGGAGCTGTACAAATGTGCTTCCTCCCTCCAGGGCCTCTTTCACCTGATCGTATAATGTTCTGCCGTTCAGCCAGCCGCGGTCAGTTACCGCGTAAAGCAGCAGATTGTCCTTATTTGCTTTCATGAAAATAATCCTGCCTTTCCTGCATAAGACCTGCATATATGTCTAAAAGAAAGGATAGCACTTCGGCGGCATTTCCGTCAATGGATGGAGAAAATATGATTTCGGCCTGACTACGCTTGACAATACGTACAACAACAGGTACAATACTGATATACAAAGGAGGGAAAGCCATGGTAACAGTGAATTATTCCAGGCTGAGAGCGAATCTCAAGGATTATTGTGATCAGGTCGCTCAGAAGGGTGAAGTGGTCGTAGTGAGCAGGAGGAGCGGCGGAGATGTAGTGATGATCAGTACGGATCGCTATAATGAACTGACCGGGTCCGGAAGAACGAAGGACGAGGATCAGATGGAGCTGATGCTTGCTTACATGAAGCGGATTACCGGTCTGCTGGAGGGTAAGAAAGAAGCGGAAGACCGTGCGGATTGATCCGCATGAGGCCGGCAGACATTTTCCTGACCAGGCAGGATGATCTACAAAGGAACCATAGAAGGGATCGTCCCGGCATGGTTCCTTTTTTTGCAGAATTTCTGCCAGGAGACCGCGTCAGCCGCAGGCCGGCTGCGCTTTGGCGTGTCAAAAAGAATTCATGTAAAAAGGAAAAATCTTATGCTATAATTAGATTAAGTACGGGGCGATGCAGTACGGGATAGTAAGAAGAGCAGCATGAACCGCATTGGACAGATGATGATTTCTACAGATAGGAGTTGGAATATGTATCGCGAAAAATTAGAAGAGATCCTGGGACAGTATGTAAAGAGATTTGATGAATTGAATGAACAGGGTAAGGGAAAAGCCGATGCGGGTTATAAATGGAGAGTATTGGATGAAGCCGGAAAGTTTGATCTGGACGCGGCAGATCTTCACGCTGAATTTGAAAAACTGACAGAGTCCACACAGAAGCTCCTGGAGACGAATCGCGTGCAGCCTTCGGGCGGTATTGTTTTCCTGCTGGAGCACGACGGCGAAGAAGAATTCGTCAGGAACAGTTTTCGGACCCTTCTGGAGACAGATGATGATGGGGATCTTCAGGACAGGCAGAAGAGAATAGAGGCTTTTATCACGGATATAAACCGGCATCTCGGTTATTATCTGGAGAAGCCGGATTCCTACCGTCAGACCATGAACAGCGCTGTCGGATATCTGTTCTTCCATAATCCCAGGAATAATTACTTCTATAAGCCCACTACCGCTGAGAACTGGGCTATGAGTATAGAATATAATGAAGATTTCGGCCATGGAAAGACATTCAGCCTGGAGAGCTTCTACAGAATGTGCGAGGAACTGAAGGATGCCCTGAAGGATTATCCGGAGGTCCTGGAGCTGAATGAGAGAAGAATGAAAGAGATGAATATCCAGACGGATGACGGCCTGCACATGCTGGTATATGATATCATGGCCTGCACGGATCAGTACAATCTGGACGAGAACAGGATCAAGATGAGTGTAAAAGACCGTCTGGCAAGAGTAGCGATCCGGGAAGAGAGAGAGCGGCTTATGGACCGCCTGCTGGAGATAGATAACCGTCTGGAGGAGATCGGAGATGTGCGTATGCTCCCTGATCTGACCGGGGAGACTGTTCAGCATAAGAAGTATGGATCAGGCAGGGTAACATCCTGCGGCGA
>ONFL01000092.1 GCA_900317095.1 uncultured Eubacteriales bacterium
CCCCAGGCCGGATTACCGCATCTCGGGGGACGAGGATATCTGGATCTGCCAGGAGGAGTTTCCGGCCTGTCACAAAGCTATGCTGGAGTTTGGCATGGAGCCGGCGGATTCGCGCAAAGATCCCGGCCAGGCGGATGAAGTGCCCTACAGCAGGAAAGGAAGCCCTATATATATAGAACTGCATAAGAGCCTTTTCCCGGTGGATTCGCGGGCCTACGGCGATCTGAACCGCTTCTTTGAGCATGCGGGGGAACGGGCCATCCGTGTGTCCGCCAGGGGCTGCCAGGCGCCTGGCTCGGCGCAGGCTGAGAATTCTATAGCTACCCTCGGCTTCACCGACCACCTCTTTTATCTGATCTGCCACGCTTTTAAACATTTTCTCCACAGCGGTTTCGGCATCCGCCAGGTCTGTGACATAGTACTCTTCGCCAATACCTATGGCCGGGAAATAGACTGGGATTATGTACTGGCAAGCTGCCGGGCCATACGGGCCCAGAAGTTTGCGGCGTCTGTTTTTCGAATCGGGGAGAAATATCTGACCTTCGATCCGGCTGCTGCCTGCTGCATGGGTGTCTGGAGCCGGATCCCGGTGGACGAAAGCAAGATGCTGGCGGACCTTCTGGATGCCGGTGTCTTTGGGGACGGCAGTATGAGCCGCAGGCACAGCAGTACGATCACGCTGGAGGCGGTGGCGGCGCAGAAGGAAGGCCGCAGGGCTTCCCGCGACCTTGTAAAAACAGTCTTCCCGTCCGCCAGGGATCTGGAGGGCCGTTTTCCTTATCTCAAGGACAGGCCCTGGCTGCTGCCCGCTGCCTGGACGCAGCGGATCTCGCAGTACCGCAGGGAAACAAAGAAAGCAGCCAACAATAGTGCGGCAGAGGCAGTCGAGATTGGCAATAAGCGCGTGGATCTGTTGCGGGAGTATGGAATCATTGATTGAGACGCGCTATAGAGCAGCCTGTTTTGAGCGGCAGAGAAACGTAATGACTTTGACGGAGGGTTTTTATGGCAGGTATTGACTCCGAAAATAAAAACATAAACAGCAGCGCCCCCGGCGCCGGCGGCAGTCAGGACCCCACGGCAGGCGCGCCCGGCATGTTTGAGTTCGACTCCATCCGCCAGCTGGTCCAGGCCTGGAAGAACGGCACGTTTGGTGAGATTATGGACGATTGGAGATGGATATTTACATACAGCCGGAAGTTCAAGGGCGCGATCATTTTTTACATTATTCTCGGTATTGTGAGTACGACGCTGGGACTGGCAGCATCGGTCGCCAGCAAATATATGATAGATATCATCACGGGCTACAAATACGACAAACTGCCCATCCTGATCGGCGTCATGCTGGGCAGCGCAGCCGTCAGCCTGATCATCAACAACATGCTGAGCCGCTTCACTCTGAAGCTGAGCATCTCTATAAACAACGAGATCCAGGCGGATATTTTTGATAAGATCGTGGACTCCGAATGGCTGTCCCTTTCAAAATTTACGAACGGCGACATTCTGAACCGGTTCGGCAGCGATACCAGCACGGTCGCCAACAATGCCATCAGCTGGCTGCCTTCCATTATCATTGCTCTCTACAACTTCATCGCGACATTTGCGGTGATCTGGCATTACAATAAGGTGATGGCGGTTCTGGCTTTCGGCATGGCGCCGGTCATGCTGCTCATGTCCCGCTTCCTCATCCGCAGGCAGCGGGAATACGGACGAAAAGTCCGTGAGATGAGCAGCCGGGTCATGAGTTTTCAGGTGGAAACATTTTACAACCTGGACACCATAAAATCATTCGGCATCACAAAGCTTTACCAGAAGAAGCTGCGCGGCTGGCAGGACAGATACAAGGACATACAGCTGGATTACAACAAGTTTTCCATTAAGACTGGTGTTTTTCTCTCTGTCATGGGGATGGCGGTCCAGTACACGGCCTTCGGCTACTGCCTCTATTTACTCTGGCATCACATGATTTCTTATGGAACCATGACCCTTTTTCTGGAACAGCGCGGCAAGCTGGCCAGCGCCTTTAACAACGTGGTCAGCATCATTCCCAACTTCCTGAACAGTTCCATTTCCGCCCACCGTATCCGCGAGCTGGTTGAGCTGCCCAAGGAACGGCATGTGGACAGGAAGGATGACCTGCCGCCGGAGACCGGTACAGACGGCTATACGGTGCAGATGCATGACGTGGATTTCTCTTATGTCGATGGCAGGCGGGTCATCACGGACTCCGGTTTTATTGCCCGCCCCGGCGAGATCGTCGCCCTGATCGGCCCTTCCGGCGAGGGAAAAACAACTATGATCCGCCTGATCCTGGGCCTGATTCATCCGGAGAACGGCCAAGTCACCATTTCCTGCAAAGCCGGCGAGCAGCTGCCCATGAATGCCGATTATCGCTATCTTTTTTCCTATGTGCCCCAGGGCAACACTATCCTTTCCGGCACGGTTGCGGAGAACCTGCGCATGGCAAAAGAGGACGCCTCTGATGAGGAGATCATCGAAGCCCTGAAGACAGCCTGCGCCTGGGACTTCATCAAGGATATGCCCGGTACCATAAACTGCAGGATCGGAGAGCGCGGACGCGGCTTTTCCGAAGGCCAGTCGCAGCGCATAGCCATCGCCCGCGCCATCCTTCGCGACGCGCCGGTTATGCTTCTGGACGAAGCTACATCAGCCCTGGACGTTGCCACGGAGCGAGAAGTGCTGCGGAACATCATCACGCAGCGCAGGGACCGCACCTGCATCGTCACGACCCACAGGCCGACAGTGCTTAACATGGCAAGCAGGATCTACAGGGTTGTTGATACACATGTGACACAGCTGACGGAGGAAGAATCCAGCCGGATGGCGGTGGATTTCTGAAAAATATGGACATCATCATCAGACAGGCAGAAGCGGCGGATGCAGATCGCATTCTGGAAATATATGCCTATTATATAGAAAATACGGCGATTACATTTGAATATGATGTGCCGTCCGCTGCGGAATTTCAGCAGCGGATGGCCGGGACCATGAAGAAATATCCTTATCTTGTGATTGAACAGGATGGGGATATCCAGGGCTATGCCTATGCCGGACCATTTGTCGGCAGGGCAGCCTATGACTGGTCGTGCGAACTCTCTATTTATATCAGTCATACTGCCCGCAGGTGCGGTTTGGGCCGCAGGCTGTACGAGGCCCTGGAGCAGGAACTGAAGGCCATAGGAATACTGAACCTCTATGCCTGTATCGGATATCCGGTCACGGAGGATGAGTATCTGACAAGAAACAGTGCTCAGTTTCATGCACATCTCGGTTTTTCAAAAGTCGGAGAGTTTCACAATTGCGGTTATAAATTTGGCCGCTGGTATAACATGATCTGGATGGAGAAGATGATCGGAGAACACTTGGATGAGCAGCCTCCGGTAAATTTTACAAAAACTTTTTCTGATATTTAACATGCGATGTTTACTTGTTTTTCAGATTATGTTAGTATTATTTTGATATGTTATTATTGTACGGATGTGCGCCTCATTGGATTTTTAAAGGAAGCTCACACAGAGGATAAAAGAATATGAAGAAGAGAAATTATCAGAGTCCCGTGCTTTTTGAACTGAAAAACGGTGGAGAAGGGCAGATCAATATCGGCGGCTCTCAGGGAACGAGCGGATATGATTCCATGTTTTCCTTTGAGGGAATCGATCAGGCTACGCTGGATATGATCGAAGTGAACTGTGATGATACCGATCTTGCCGATATGGACACGAATAGTAATCTTATCATCACCAAGGAAGAATTTGATACCTGGTTTGCCAGAGAAAAGGGTGGAAACTGGTAATCATTCCTTTTTATCAGCAATAAAGTACTATGTATGTTCGTCATGGTGCGTGAGGTTTGTCTTCACGCACTTTATTATTATTCAGGTTCTGCATTTCCTCGGCTTTTACAGTTTATGAAAGATTATTTTGACAGGAGATCGCTTATGGAAACTTCCGGCTGTCTTGTGAACTGCGGCGGCGTACCGGTGCATATTACATTCCTCCATCCGGGAACCGCGAAGTACTTCCGCGGCTGTCTGATGCAGGAATCAGACTGTGATGCAGCTGCCTGCGCAGGATCAGAGGAGCTGCATGTGCAATGCACAGGGGATTTCCTAGAAGAGAACCGCTGGCTGGTGGGCTGCCAGGATGTTCCCGGAGAGATCCTGGAATTTCATGCCCTGATGCTGGCTGCCGGCAGTCGGCTTCTCGCGCGGAGGAGAGCCGTTTTTCACGGAGCAGCATTCTGCTGGAGGGATCTTGCCTGGATTTTGACTGCTCCCAGCGGAACGGGCAAGACGACGCAGCTTGTCCACTGGATCCACACCCAGGGAAGAGATGTAAGGACCATTAACGGGGATAAACCCATTCTGGATTGTTCCTCTGAAGGCAGCGTTTATGTATGTTCCTCCCCCTGGCGGGGCAAAGAGCGGTACGGGCATCCCCACATGCGGGTTGAACTGGGCGGAATCATTTTTCTGAGACAGGGAAGTACCAATACTATTCGCCGCATGGAGGCAGAAGAAGCCGTACCCCTGCTTTTTGCGGAATTTATTTCTTCCCGGGAAAGCGCAGAGGAGATCCGTCAGCAGGCGGACCAGCTGGATCGGGTCATGCGGACGGTACCGGTATGGGAGCTGGTCAACGTCGGAGATGAAGAATCTGCGCTGCTTACGCAGAAAGCGATCGGAGAATATCTGCAGAGCCGGCAGGACAGACAGATCTGGCATCTGCGGCAGGGAGTCACGCTGGTGACCGCCGCCGGCGTATATCTGCTTGCTGCGGACCGCAGCGCGCAGAGAGCCTGCGACAGTGTCTGCCGCATCAATGAGACCGGTGCGCTGATCTGGAATATGCTGCAGAAAGGAGCTGCATTGCCTGCTATCGTTTCGGCAGTGCAGCAGCAGTACCAGGCAGCGGATGCGCGTGCAGTGGAAGCTGATGTGAAAAATTTTATTGCAGCGCTCCGCAGGAAGGGATATATCACACGGGATGTTATCATGCCGGAAAGGAGTATGTATTGACAGGAATAATGAATGAAAAATACAAGGCTGCTCCCGGCGTGGTCTATACAGCGGTGTGCGGCCATGCGTATCTCGTTACGCCGGAGGACATCCTGGAGATCAATGAGACATCGGCATTTTTCTGGCAGTATCTCGGCACAGGGATCACAGTGAAGGAGCTTGCGGAAAAAGCAGCGGCCTCTTATGCAATCGGGGATGCCTCTGCGCTGCTGGCGGATATCCGGTACTTTGTAGATGCGCTGCTGTCACGGCATATGCTTGTGAGGTACACTGCATGAACCGGGCGGAGAAATGCATGAAAGCGGAGCTGATGCGAAAGTACGGGATATCCGATGGCTGTACATTCTTGTGCATAAGCGTGAACATGGTCTGGAAATGCTTACAGAACCATTCAGTCAAAAAGAAGCCATCAGGCAGAGAACTGAATTTCTGAAACTCTGGAAATTATAAATATTGAGATATTACACAGGAGGGAAAAGTCGGATGCCTGGCAGCAGAGCAGCATTCCTGCCCGGAGTACGTGTGCATTATCTGTTTTGCGCCTTCTATACGGGCGCAGTATGCTTTTGGCAGACAGGCTGGCAGCGGAAGAAGCCCCTGAAGGGGAGACTGCCGGGATCCTGTCTGTTCGTGCACGCGCAAAAACGGATGCAGAGATAGAAAGAGCCCTGGAGCTTTATGGGAACAGTATTCTGCGCCTGGCCTATTCTTATCTCCACAATATGCAGGACGCGGAGGATATCCTGCAGGAGACCCTGATCCGCTATATGGACAAGGCGCCGGATTTTGAAAGCCCCTTCCATGAAAAGGCCTGGCTGCTGCGGGTGGCGGCCAATCTGTCTAAGAACCGCATATCTTACAATAAGGTCCGACAGACAGACCAGCTGCAGGAGGACCTGCTGGCAGAGCAGAGAGAGGATCTCAGCTTTGTATGGGAGGCTGTAAAGGGGCTCTCTCCGTCCCAGCGCGAGGTCATTCATTTGTTTTATCAGGAGGATTACAGCACGGCACAGATCGCACAGATCTTAGCTGAAAAGGAGTCTACCGTCCGTTCTCACTTAAAGAGAGGCCGGGATAAATAAAAGCAGATTCTCAAGGAGGAATACGATTTTGGATAAATATAAAGAAATCATGTCCAGGGTATCGGTGACTCCCGAAATGCGCCAGAGAGTTCTCTCCGGTCTGGAAGATCACAGGAAGCAGACGCCGCAGACATCTGCCGGAAGGCCGGCCCGCCGGCGCAGCTGGATCAGATGGGTGCCCGCGGCGGCAGCGGCCTGCTTTATTCTGGTATTCGGGCTGCAGATCTATCAGAGCAGGCAGCCGCTGACCGGTCCGGATACCGAGGTTTCCCAGGGCCTGGCAGAGTACTCCTCTGTGGAAGAACTGGAGGCGGCGGTGGGATTTGACGTCCCGCAGCTGCAGGATCTGCCCTTTGAGGTCACGGGCCAGGTATACACAGATGCCTTCGGCATTGCCCGCATAGATTATCAGGGCGGCAGCGGCGAAAATATTTCCCTGTCCAAGGGGATAGGGGACGGTACAGAAGTTTCCGGGGACTATAATGAGTACGATTCCGTGACGGAAGAGAGCATAGGCGGCATAGAGCTGACTCTCAAAGGAGATGGCAGCAGCATGAGTCTTGCACAGTGGACTGACGGGGAATATGCCTATGCCATCAGCGCAGATCCCGGCCTGTCCCGGGAAAATATGATAAGGCTTTTCTCTCTGGTGCGGACGCAGAGCTGATTCCTGTCCGGCCGGCCGCTTTTTATGCTACAATAGTATTGCTATTGAGCAGATGGCAAAGGCAAGTCCGGGACAGGAGGAAGATATGATAGAATATAAGACAGATAAAATATTTACAGCAGATCAGGCCCAGGATCTCTTTCGGTCTGTGGGCTAGGTATCGGCTGATTACCCCAGCCGGCTTTACAAAGCCCTGCAGCATTCCGAAACTGTTGTCACTGCCTGGGACGGAAACCAGCTGGTGGGCCTGGCCAGAGCGATAGACGACAGCGAACTTGTGGCATTTATCCATTATGTGCTGGTGAGGCCCAGCCATCAGGGCCTGGGTATCGCCGGCAGCATGGTAGAGATGATAAAGGATATCTATAAGGACTATCTTTACATAGAGGGAATGCCGGAAGACCAGAATAACGTGCCCTTCTATCAGAAGCACGGATTTGTAAGAATGGAGAACGGTGCCGCTATTCAGATCTGCAACTACAGCGGCAAATATTAAAAAGGGCGGATGAAGAAGTCCGGGAACGGCAAAGGAGCAGCGTCGATGCCGACAGAGAAAGCAGGCAGAAATAAGACGATCGATATTACGGTTCAGGAAGGCAGGCAGTACCTGGACCGCTGCATGAGAGCAGATGGTCCGCAGGAGCTTTGTGCCGTCACCGATAAGACTATAATCGGGGACTGCCTGCAGGTCATGCCTCTGCTGCCGCGAGGCTTTGTAGATCTGCTGATCGCCGATCCGCCCTACAATCTCGATAAGAACTTCCATGGCCAGAAATTCCACAGGATATCAGACCAGGCCTACATAGAATATACGGACAACTGGGTCAGGCAGCTCCTTCCTCTGCTCAAGGAGGATGCGACGATCTATGTCTGCTGCGACTGGCAGTCAAGCCCGGCTGTCGCCGGTGTCCTCGGGAAATATTTTTATATCCGCAACCGCATCACCTGGCAGCGGGAGAAGGGGCGCGGCGCCCGTACAAACTGGAAAAACGGCATGGAGGATATCTGGTTTGCCACGAAGTCGAAAAAATATACATTCCATGTGGAGGATGTGATGGTCCGCCGCAGGGTTCTCGCCCCCTACAGGGCGGACGGCCGGCCCCGGGACTGGGAAGAGACAGAGAATGGCAATTTCCGCAATACTTATCCTTCCAATTTCTGGGATGACATTTCAGTTCCCTACTGGTCTATGGCGGAAAATACGGCCCACCCCACACAGAAGCCGGAAAAGCTGCTGGCCAGGCTCATCCTGGCAAGTTCCGGCAAAGGGGACATGGTATTTGATCCCTTCGCAGGTTCAGGTTCCACAGCGGTCACCGCAAAAAAACTGGACCGCCATTATCTGGGGATAGAGATCAATGAACAGTACTGCGTCTGGGCTGAAAAGCGCCTGGAGATGGCCGAAAGGGACAGAAGCATCCAGGGCTACGCAGACGGTGTCTTCTGGGAGAGAAATACCGCGGCCCTGCAGAAGAGGCGCAGGTGAGATGCCTGCATGATTACGGAGGAAAGTGACTTATGAAATTTATATCCTGGAATATAGACTCTCTCAATGCCGCACTGACCGGCAGCAGCCCCAGGTCGGATCTTTCCCGGGCTGTCCTGCGGACCATAGCCGGGGAGGGGGCAGACATCATCGCCATTCAGGAGACAAAGCTGCCGGCCGCCGGCATGAACAAAAAGCAGGCTGCTGCCCTGCAGGAGTATTTTCCGGACTATGACAATGTCTGGGTCAGCTCCCATGAACCGGCCCGCAAGGGTTATGCGGGGACCATGGCTTTATATAAAAAGGGCATCTGCCTGTCAGCGGATTTCCCCGCCATCGGGGCCCCGGAGCCTATGGACGCCGAGGGCCGCATGATTACCCTGGAGCTGGCGGATTTTTATTTCAACCTTGTCTACACGCCCAATGCCGGAGACGGTCTGCGCCGCCTTGCCGAGCGGCAGGTCTGGGATCAGAAATACGCTGATTATCTGGCAGACCTGGACGCGAAGAAGCCGGTCATATCCTGCGGCGATTATAATGTAGCCCATGAAGAGATAGATCTGGCCCATCCGGAGAACAACCACCAGTCAGCGGGCTTTACAGATGAAGAAAGAGCCGGCTTCAGCCACCTGCTGGACAGAGGATTTGTCGACACATTCCGCTATCTGCACGGCGATGTAAGGGGAGCCTATTCCTGGTGGGCCCAGCGGATAAAAACCAGCAAGATCAATAATTCCGGATGGAGGATAGACTATTTTCTGGTCAGCAGCCGCCTCAAGGAGAGAGTGGTCCGGTCCCAGATGCTGGATTCCGGTGAACGGCAGGATCACGCGCCTATTTTGCTGGAGCTTAAATAAACATAAAAGGAGTATATGCCATGGACAATAATTTCGGACCTAACGTACATATAATGGATCATCCCCTTCTTACTCACAAAATATCTCTGCTGCGAGATAAGCATACGGGGACAAATGAATTCCGCAAGCTGGTGGAAGAGATCGGCATGCTGATGGGTTTTGAAGCGCTGAGCGACCTGCCTGTTCAGGACGTAGAGATAGAAACCCCCATAGAAAAGACAACGGTAAAAATGCTGGCCGGCAGAAAGCTGGCTATCGTGCCGATCCTGCGCGCGGGTCTGGGCATGGTCAGCGGACTTACAAGTCTGGTGCCTTCCGCAAAGATCGGACATATCGGCATGTACCGGGATCCGGACAGCCACGAGCCGATCGAATATTTCTGCAAACTTCCTGACCCGATAGAAGAGCGTCTGATCGTTCTCTGCGACCCCATGCTGGCGACAGGGGGCTCTGCCATAGACGCCATCCATCAGATCTGGAAACACGGCGGCAGAAAGATAAAGTTCATCTGCATCATTGCCGCTCCGGAAGGCCTAAAGAAGGCTGCCCGGGCCTGCCCGGACGTGCAGTTCTATGTGGGCAACCTGGACAGGTGCCTCAATGAAAATGCCTATATCTGCCCGGGCCTGGGTGACGCCGGCGACCGGATATTTGGTACAAAGTAGAATCTGCACATGTATTGGCTTTTGAGATGTTCATGCAGCAACTTTTTCAGAATTATTCTATCTGAGAATGCCTCAGAAGATTATAATAAAAATGAATAATGAATCCAGGCTTTTAATAATTCCGGCTTCGGCCGGAATTATTATTTATGTGCAGCAATAATGGATATTTGAAAGGAGATATGTTTTTTGGAGAAAAAAGAACTGGCAAAGCGTTATATACTGGCAATCATAAGTTTATTTTTTTCAGCACTGGGAGTTGCATTTACAAAACACGGAGAGCTGGGCGTGTCTCCGATTTCCTCCGTTGCAAATGTGGTCAGTATAAAATATACGGCTCTGACTCTGGGCAATTGGCTGATCGTGTGGAACTGTATCCTGATCCTGGGACAGATTATTATTCTCCGTAAAAAATTCCAGCCCATCCAGCTGCTGCAGATCCCTCTGTCTTTCCTGTTCGGCTTTTTTACAGACCTGTGCATGAAGATCGTGGCTCCGATCCCGGTGGATGCCTATCCGGTACGGCTGCTGATGATCATTATCGGGGTTGTTATTCTGGCTTTCGGAATTGCTCTTTCTGTTATCGCAAATGTGATCATGAATTCCGGGGAGGCATTTGTAAAAGCGATTGCCGATACGACCGGCAAGACGTTCGGCAATCTTAAAGTAGGCTTTGATGTAAGCTGTGTGGTGATCGCAGTTCTTCTTTCTCTCCTTTTCTTTGATTTTAAGATCGTGGGAACCCGGGAAGGTACGATCATCAGCGCTCTGCTGACCGGAGTGGTTGTGCGGTTTTATGACGGCAGACTCCGCCAGCCGCTGACGAAACTGCTGCAAAGCTAGCAGTCAGCTGTTTCCTCCGGGTCAGACCCGCAGGGTCCTGCGGGCGATGATGAAGTAGGCTGTCATGACCAGGGTACCGGTGAGGATCCAGGATGCCAGATATATATACATAAGGCTGCTGTAGGTCCCCTGAATCGGAAAGATCACGTAGACCCAGAATATGCGGAAGAGAACGCAGCCGAAGATGGTCAGGACTGTGGGCGTCATGGACCAGCCCATACCCCGCAGCGTTGATCCGGTCACCTCATAGCTGGCAGCGATCCCCTGAAAAGCCAGTACATGGAACATGCGGATCCTGGCGAATTCCAGGACCCGGGGATCCTGGGAGAAAAAGCCCAGAACCGGTCCGCTGGCAAGGATGAGTATAAGATCAACGATCGCGCAGGATATGGCGCCGGAGAGAAGGCAATCCCGGTAGATATTCCTGCAGCGGTCGTATTTTTTTGCCGCGAAATTCTGACCGGTAAATGTGGTGGCAGCCTGGTTAAAGGCGTTTATGGCATAGTAGCAGACATATTCCAGATTCTGGGAAGCGGCCGATCCCGCTGCGGCGTAGGAGCCGAAGCTGTTGACGGCTGATTGGATGACGGCGTTGGACAGGGAGAATATCATCCCCTGAATGCCGGCAGGCAGACCAATCCGCAGCATCACCTTCAGAACAGCGCTGTCCAGCCGCAGGCAGCTGCGACGCAGCCGGAAATCTTCTGGCCCCTGCGTCAGGAATCGAAATATAAAAGCAGCGCTGACTGCGTTGGAGATGACGGTGGCGATCCCCACGCCGGCTGCCTCCATATGAAAGACGATGACCAGGAGCAGGTTGAGGGCGACATTAATAATGCCGGCTATGGTCAGGGCCATCAGCGGCCGCCTGCTGTCTCCCTCGCTTCGCAGGATGGCTGAGCCGAAGTTATAGAACATGATGAAGGGCATGCCCAGAAAATAGATCCGCAGATAGGTGACCGCCGGTCCCATGACGTCCGCCGGGGTCTGCATGGCAGCCAGGATGGGAGGTGCTGCCAGCATGCCCGCAAAGAGCAGAATAAAACCGCTGATCAGTGCCACAAGGCAGATAGTCCCGATGCCGGCATTGATGCGGTCGCGGCGGTCCTGGCCGATCAGGCGCGCGATCACGACATTTGCACCGACCGAAAGGCCCACAAAAAGAGAAATGATCAGATTGATGACGGAACTGTTGGAGCCGACTGCTGCCATGTCCTGAGGACTGGCAAAGCGGCCGACTACGGCGACGTCTGCTGTATTAAAAAGCTGCTGGAGCATGCTGGAGGCCGCCAGAGGCAGGGCAAATCCGATGATCCTGCCCAGCAGCGGCCCATTCAGCATGTCAATAGAGTGAGAACGTGTATTGTGATCCATAAGTCTTCCTGTAAGTGAGGAATTCAGGAAAATAGCCCGATCAGGCGGAAGACCTGCTCTGCCGCGGCGGTCGTGTTGGCTCTGGCGGTCTGCGGATCCATGGCCTCCTCGAGGGTGCAGATGCGGCGCAGGACAGGAAAATAGGCATCTATACCGTGCTGGTTGCAGACCCCGGCGTCTTTTGTGACAGACCCGGAGAAGGCCAGAACTTTCTTTCCATATTTCTTTGCGATGCCGGCAACACCTACCGGAGCCTTGCCCATGACAGTCTGACTGTCCAGCCTTCCCTCACCGGTTACCACGATGTCGGCATCTTTTACATAATCCTCCAGACGGGTCTCTTCGAGTACGATCTGGATGCCGGATTCCAGCACTGCATTGGTAAAGGTAAGAAAAGCAAAGCCCAGGCCGCCCGCAGCACCTGCTCCGGGGAAATCCGGGTCCGCTTTGGGGAAGTCTTCCCTGGCAGTCTGCGCGTAAGCTGCCAGCCAGCCGTCCATCTGCCGGATCATGTCCGGATCCGCCCCTTTCTGGGGGCCGTATACCGCGCTGCAGCCATTGTCCCCGCACAGAGGATTCGTCACGTCACAGGCAATCTGGAAGCTGCACTGGCCAAGCTCCGGAAGAACATGCTCTGTGCCGATCTTTTTCAGAAGAGCCAGTCCCCGGGCGCCATCGGGTATGGGCTGTCCTTTTTCATCCAGAAAGTCATAGCCCAGAGCCGAGAGCATACCCGCACCGCCGTCATTGGTGACCGACCCGCCTATGCCGATGATGAAGCGGCGTGCTCCCCGCTTTATGGCGTCCTTTATCATCTCGCCTACGCCCCGGGTTGTTGTGAGCAGGGGATTGCGTTCCTTCGCCGGGATCAGGGTAATGCCGGCCGCAGCAGACATTTCCATAATGGCTGTTAAATTATTACCAGATTCCCTGACCATTCCATACTGTGCCGAAACAGGATCTCCCAGAGGCCGGGTCACAGTGACCGAT
Source organism: uncultured Eubacteriales bacterium (assembly GCA_900317095.1). GTDB lineage: Bacteria > Bacillota > Clostridia > Lachnospirales > Lachnospiraceae > UBA2912. The sequence continues at coordinate 13,000 of ONFL01000092.1, forward strand.
TGGAAACTTCCGCCCATACCCAGCGTCAGAGCTTCCACAGTTCCCTCACCGCCGTCCGCCAGCGGCCGGACTGTAACCTCTGCGCCCGGATCCGCCTGCAGGATGCCCCGGCGGATGGCGTCTCCGGCCTCCAGGGAGCTCATGCTTCCCTTAAAAGAGTCAATGGCTATTACAACTTTCATGCCTTATGTGCCTTCCTTTCTAATATAATGTGCCTTGTCTGTCTTTCTCATGCAGCTTTAATTTCATGATAGCAGGAAGTCTCAAAATCTGCAATTACCCATAGGCAGATGTTTTTATAAGGGGACGGCTTTGACAAGAAAATAACTAAAAGGCCTTGACAAATAGTAAAAATTATGATGCTGGCGAAATCAGGCCGCTTGCATCAATTGTGCAAAATGTGATTATTGCGCACTAACTATTCTGAAAAATTGGATGTTTTGGTGTTTCAATTTGCAACACTGCGTCTCAAATATAACACATATTCCAAAGCGTCAAAAAAGAAGAATGAGCCGGAAAATTCAATGCGGTTATTTATTTAACAATTTTTCTATGGCCTTCAAACCGCATAAAACGGAAGTTTTTCACGATACCTGAAAAATTACAGCGTGTATGCCATAAAACTGGCGCGGGTAATGCTTTATATAATTGTGTAAGAGATGAAAGATGGTGAATAGAGGAAGCATCTTTCTACAAGGCCATTTATAAGGAGGTTTTAAGCTATGGGATATGTATTGGATGAAGCGCAGAAGGCTTTGGTTGCCAATGCTCACGAATTTTGTGAGAAGGAAATCAAACCGAATATCGCTCAGTGGGACAGAGACGGAGTATTTCCGCTGGAGAGTTATAAGAGAGCGATGGATCTTGGTTTCCATATCATGGAGATTCCGGAAGAGTACGGCGGACTGGGCCTGAGCTATGTTACTGTAGCTGCTGTTATGGAAGAGTTCGGCAAGTACGATCTCGGATATGCCACAACGATCATGGGTACGACCCTCAGCCTTAAGACCGTTCTCATGAATGGTACAGATGCACAGAAGCAGATGTATGCAGATGTTATTATCCCCGGCGGTATCGGCGCATTTGCACTGACCGAGCCCAACGCCGGATCTGATGCAGCTTCTGTTAAGACGAAAGCCGATAAGGTTGGCGATGAGTATATTTTAAATGGTTCCAAGTGCTTTATTACCAATGCTCAGTTCGCTGATATCTTTGTAGTGTTTGCTTCCACAGACCGCGAGAAGGGCGTGAAAGGCCTTTCTGCATTCATTGTAGAAGCTGACCGCCCCGGCATCACCATTGACAAGGATGAGGACAAGATGGGAATCCGTACCTCCAATACGGCTTCCGTTACCTTCCAGGATGTCCATATTCCTGCTGATCATCTTCTTGGAAAAGAAGGTTCCGGTTTCAAGTATGCTATGCAGACTCTTGACCTGGCCCGCCCGGTTGTAGGAGCAGCTGCCGTAGGTCTTGCCCAGAGATGCGTAGATGAAGCCGGTACCTACATGAAGCAGAGAATCTGCTTCGGCAAGCCCATTGCCAGACTTCAGGCCCTGCAGTTCATGCTTGCAGACATGGAGATTCGTACCGAAACAGCCCGCCAGATGGTTGCGCACTGCCTGAGCCTCGCTGATCAGCATATTCCTTACGGCCGTGAGGCTGCTATCGCAAAATGCTACGCCGGCGACATTGCTTTCCAGAACGCAAGTGACTGCATCCAGATCCTTGGTGGATACGGCTACAGCCGCGAATACCCGGTAGAGAAGCTTCTCCGTGATGCAAAAGTCCTTCAGATCTATGAAGGAACCAATCAGGTACAGAGAGTCGTTGTTTCCGGACATGTACTTGCCCGTTACTAATTGTTCATTATAACTGTAGTGATATAATAAAAGAGGAGGAAATTATTATGGCACAGTTAGAGGGAATCAGAGTTGTAGATCTTTCCACATTCCTTGCAGCACCGTCCTGCGGACGTATCCTTGCAAACATGGGAGCAGAAGTAATCCATGTTGAGGCTCCCCGCGGTGATGATGTTCGTGTAGTAGGACCTTCCTACAAGTATCCGGCTGCACAGGAAGGCAAGGATGACCCTGCGATGGATGCCATCGATGCAGTTAAGAAAGGCCTCTGCCTGAACCTGAAAGATCCGGAAGGCCACGAAGCATTCATGAAGCTGCTCGAGACAGCAGATGTTTTCCTGACCAACAACCGTGTACAGGCTCTTAAGAAGATGGGTCTGGACTATGATACTCTTCATGCAAAGTTCCCTCGCCTGATCCATGCTTCTATTCTTGGTTACGGCGAGAAAGGCCCTCTGAAGGATAAGCCCGGATTCGACTACACTTCCTATTTCTCCAGAGGCGGTGTTGCTTATTCCATGATGGAGAAGGGCACAAAGCCGGCAGTTCCGATCTCCGGTTTCGGTGATTACTATGCAGGTATCGCTCTTGCAGCAGGTACTCTTGGCGCTCTGGTACATCAGCAGAAGACCGGTGAAGGCGAGAGAGTTACAGTTTGCCTCTTCGATGCAGCTATCTACGGCCTTGGCTGGATGATGGGCGGCCTGGAATACGGCAATACCCTTCCTGCATCCAGAAAGCATACAAACAGCCCGACAGCTACCACCTACGAGACAAAGGACGGCAGATGGATCCAGCTGGCTATGCTGCAGTATGACAAGTCCCTGCCTGCATTCGTAAAGGTTTCCGGCGCTGACTGGATGCTGACAGATCCTCGTTTCAGCACCTTCAAGGAAGCTCTTAAGAACATCACTCCTCTTGTAGACGCTCTGGAGCCTGTATTCGCACAGTATACACTGAAAGAGTGGGATCAGAAGCTCACAGAGGCTGATATTCCTTATGAGATCGTTCAGACCATTGAGGAAGTTGCAACAGATGAGCAGGCCTGGGCTAATGATTACATCTACACCAGAGAACAGCCTGACGGCAAGAAAGTTAACTACGTAAGAACACCTATCTTCTTCACCGAGAGACCCAGCCTTAAGGATGAGGAAGCTGTACACGGAAGAGCTCCGCTGCTTGGCGAAGATTCTACAGAGATCCTCAAGTCCATCGGCTACAGCGATGAGAAGATCAAAGAGTGGATCGCCAAGGGCGTTGTTAAAGAAGTACACGAAAAATAATCCGTGTCTGATATTTATCTAGAAAGGACAAAGAATGGTACGTACTTTAGGTATTGATATTGGCTCTGCCTCCTCCAAGGCAGTCATCATGGAGGATGGAGAGAAGATTCTTGGAAGCTCGGTTTTTCAGTTTGGTACAGGCTCAACAGGACCCTCAACTGTTATTAAACAGGTGTTTGAGAAGACCGGACTTAAAAAAGACGATATAGCTTACACGGTTGCGACAGGATACGGCCGATATAATTTCGATGAAGCAGATGACCAGATCAGTGAGATCAGTTGTCATGCAAAGGGTATTCGTTTTCTTGTTCCGACTGCAAGAACTCTGATCGACATCGGCGGACAGGACGCAAAGGCAATTCGTCTGGACGAG
>ONFL01000093.1 GCA_900317095.1 uncultured Eubacteriales bacterium
CAGGAGCAGGAAGACAATGGTCATGACCGCTCTGCTTGTATACTGGGCAGCTAACACATTCTTAAAGGAAAATTTTGAGCATAACCATCCGCTTGCCAGGCCTCCGAGTATAGTTGCGATCCCATATACGGAAAATGCCCCGGACGCGGCTTCATAACTGTATCCATAAGTCATGATCTGGGAAGGCAGATGGTTGGTGATCAGTGCCATATGAAAGCCGCAGGTAAAAAATCCAAGTACGATAAAAAGGTAATCACGGTTGGAAAAGGCGGATGCTATTTTGCGGACGACTGATTCTCCGGAAGATGCAGATCCGGCAGGTGACTTTGTTGACGGATCTGTTATTTCTGTCCTGTACATGCCTGCGCACATGAACAGTGCCACAGGAATCATAAGCAGTGAGGGAATCGCGAGGACTTTCATTCCCGAAGCCAGACCGCCGATCGTGATAGCTGAGGCGATCATAGGAGCGAAAAGTGTGTTGCCGAGACCGCTGGAAGCATTTACAATTCCATTCACGATGGTTCTTCTGCCCGCCGGGATCCGGTCATTGATCACGGACATAATGATACCGAATGATAAAGCACCGGTCGCCCCGGGGAGAAGTATGCCGAGCACGAATATAAGTGAAGGCAGAGTATGACAATAAGGAGTAAGAATGGCGCCTGCTGCTATCAGCACGATGCCCAGGATCAGTGTCCGTTTACTTCCTATTTTCTCAGCAAGAATGCCGAAAAGCGGCTGTGTGACACCGAAGGTCATCTGCCCTATTGCCAGTACAAAGCTGACCGAAGCATAGTCAAGGCCTGTGCTTTCGGAAATAGATTTTAACATCAGACCGAAGTTATTGCGGACTGCGCAGTTCATCATGTAAATAAAGCAGGCGGACAGAACCAGGCCAATGATCATCTTTGTTCCGGAAACCCCGGCGTTTTGCTTTTTCATTTTACTTTTCATTTGTTCAGCACCTCCGTGTTTGCTTTTTGTATGTAGCAATATTAATAAAAAGAACTCAACGAATGCAATATATTAACAAATTAATAAGCAGGTATTAAATTTAATAGTAACTTATTTTGCCTGCAGCGGCATTTTATGGAAGAACACGATATGGAGGATAGAGTAATGACAGCAGAAGAGAGTTTATTAAAGCTTCAGATGGGAAATAAGAAATACCTGACTGCACGGACGAACGGTGGTGATATTTCTCCGCAGATCCGGCGGCAGACGGCAGAACATGGGCAGAATCCATACGCGATCGTTATAGCCTGTTCAGATTCCAGGGAAATTCCGGAGGCCATATTCTCTGCCGGGATAGGAGAATTGTTCGTGATCCGCGTCGCGGGGAATGTGATTGACAGCCATCAGCTTGGCAGTGTAGAATACGCAGCCGCCCATCTGGGCTGTCCGCTGACCCTGGTTCTGGGCCACACCAGATGCGGGGCGGTCGGCGCCGCAATTGCGGGAAGTGACGAGGGTTATATTAAGTCAATCACGGATGAGATCCATCTGGCTATAGGCAGCGAGAAGGATGAGAGAAAGGCAAGCGAATTGAATGCTCGCAGGAATGTGCAGCTGATTCAGGAAGCATTCGCGGAGCATCCGGAATTAAAAAATATGAAAACTGTCGGTGCCGTGTATGATGTGGAGACCGGTGCGATAGACTGGCTGTCCTGAAAGTATCATTTTATAGCAGATGTGCAGAAACGAGGAAAAGAGATGAGAATCAGAAAAGCTGTCCTGGAGGATCAGGGGCGGATGATGGAGATTTACGCATATGCGCGGACTTTCATGGCAGAGCATGGCAATCCGGATCAGTGGGGTCCGTCCCGCTGGCCCCCTGAAAGCCTGGTCCGCCGGGATATACAAAGCGGGAACAGCTTTGTATGCCTTGATGAAGAAGACAAGATCATCGGAACATTTTATTTCGTCGTGGGAAAGGATATTGAGCCGGATTATCGTAAAATCACAGACGGTGCCTGGCTGGACCCGGGTCCCTACGGCGTGGTGCACAGGATCGCGGCGGACGGCTCCACAAGGGGCACCGGCAGCTTTTGTCTGAACTGGGCTTATGAGCAGTGCAGACATCTGCGCATTGATACGCATGCCGATAACACCGTGATGCAGAATCTGCTGGAAAAGCTGGGATTCGTCCGCTGCGGGATCATATTTTTAGAGAGAGATAACTGCCCGCGGATCGCCTATGAGAAGCTGTAATAGCAGTGATAAAGAAAAAAGCAGAGGGCTGCTCTGCTTTTTTCTTATGGGAAGCGGTAAGAGTTCATTCTCTCCGGCTGCCTTTTTCAATAAGACATGGACCGGAGGCAGGTCTGGTATATATATATGAGGAGGATTTATGCCAGGACTTTTTTGTTGTTCTTGCCGGGAGTTGTTACGATGATCTTCTCCGGTGTAACAACCAGAGCGCCCTTTGCCGGGCAGGCACCCTTGAAAAGGGCGTCGGCCATCTTAGCCATAGCGTCGAATGCAGGACCTTCTGTTACGCGGACTGCGGTTCCCTGGATCTGATAACCTTTCATGGTCTTGGCGTCAAATGCGGAAATGGCGATACGGCCGTTGTTGGCTGCCAGATTGGCTGTCGTCGTCTCCATGAAGACATCCGCGATGACAAGTTTTCCGTCCTCTGTCACAGTCTTAAAACCGACCGGTACGACGTTGGGCATGTTATCGGAGCAGGTAGCGATGTCCCATAAATTGTTCTTTAATACCTCTAATACTTCTTCGTTCATGATTTAGCCTCCTTGGAAATGAGCTTTTGTTTTTGTATGAGCTCATGATAAACGAATAACTAGAAAAGGACAAGACATTAACAAATTTATGAGTCACTATTAAATTTCATAGCGGTTTGAAAATGTTTATGTCCTGTGTCTGGCCCGGGGTTTATTCTAAGAATACAGATGACCATTGCCTGCGGGTCTGCCGGCACTGCGGCTGTGAGCAGGAATCTTAAAGGATTGCAGGCTGTTCTTTTTCTGCTCTCTGGAACCGATGGAATAGGGGATGGCCAGGAATATGATGCCTCCGGTTATATTTCCAAGGGTAACAAAGAGGAGATTGTAGAAAGCTCCGCCCAGGCTGACCGCCTGCCCGCAGGGATTTAGGAGCGCTTCTGTAAAAAGAGTCATGTTTGCTACACTGTGCTCGTAGCCGCCGGTAAAAAAGGCAAATATACACCAGAATGTCATGATCAGTTTGGCACTGTCGCTTTTTGTGCGGAAACTGCACCAGACTGCGAGGCAGACAAGCATGTTGCAGAGGATGCCGCGCAGGAAAAGCTGCCCGACGGAGGCGGACATCTTGGCAAGAGCGCCGGCTGCCATGAAGGGACCGACGGGATCTGATGCCAGGCCTGTCCCATGGTAAACCAGAGCCAGGACGATGCTGCCGGCAAGATTGCCCAGCCAGCAGACGATCAGGAGCCGGACGGTGTCCGATATTCGGGCCTGTTTGCGAATGACGCCGGCCGCCATGACAAAGGTATTGCCGGTAAACAGTTCCGATCCGGCCATGATGACCAGGCTCAGAGCTACGCCAAAGGAAGTTCCCATTACGACCCTGGCGTAGGGCAGTCCGGTCAGCAGGCCTCCGATGGTAAAGGCCAGTATTACACCGAACCCGACGAAGGCACCTGCCAGCATAGAGAACAGAAAGTAACCAAGAGGGTTCTTCTTTAAGAGTGCGAATTTGTCTGCGGCTGCATTGGCAGCGGCCGCGAATTCTTTATTGTACATGGCATATTCTCCTTTACAAAATACAGAAGCTCCTTTTCTGCGTGCTGCCGGGGGTTAGCAGCACGCAGATGTTCGGAAGGGTTTTAATTGGTTGACCAATTACCTGCTATTATTATAATTCGGGCAGAGTGAAAAGTCAATAATTGGTTGACCAATAATTTAATCTTTTTAATCCTCTCTGGACTTTTCAGTCTCGTCGACTTAATGGAAAGGAAGTTTTTGCCTGTCTTTAAAAAAGAAAAAAGCAGAGGGCTGCTCTGCTTTTTTTCTAATGGGGGAAACGGTAAGAATTCATTCCCTCCGCTTTCTGCTTGATCAGGAACATTATTTACAGTCTTATTTATTTTTCCCGGGCGCCGATGGAATAAGGAATGGCCAGGAATATGATGCCGCCGGCCATATTTCCCAGGGTGACCCAGAGAAGGTTATAGAAAAATCCGCCCAGGCTGACCGCCTGCCCGCAGGGATTCAGTAGTGCCTCTGTTAAAAGGGTCATGTTGGCGATGCTGTGCTCGAAGCCGCTTGTTATGAAGGCGAACAGACACCAGAATGTCATGATCAGCTTGGTACTGTCGCTCTTTGTACGGAAACCGGACCAGACGGCAAGACAGACAAGCATGTTGCAGAGGATGCCGCGCAGGAAAAGCTTGCCGGCGGAGGCGGACATCTTAGCCAGGGCGCTGGCCGCCATGAAGGTACCGACTGAATCAGGTGCGGATGCCAGGCCGGTCCCGTGGTAGATCAGGGCCAGGATGATGCCGCCGGCAAGATTGCCCAGCCAGCAGATGATCCAGAGCAGGACGGCATCCTGGACGCGGATCTTTTTCCGGGAGACGCCGGCTGCCATGACAAAGTTGTTGCCGGTGAAAAGCTCAGCTCCGGCAATGATGACCAGACTCAGGGCGACACCGAAAGAAAGTCCCATCACAACCTTCGCATAAGGCTGGCCGTTCAGCAGGCCGCCGATGGTAAATGCCAGCAGCACACCGAATCCAATGTAGGCGCCGGTCAGCATAGAGAACAGAAAATATCCCAGAGGGTTCTTCTTTAATAACCGTAACTTATTCGCCGCTGCATTGGCAGCCGCCGCAAATTCTTCTTTGTACATGTCATCTCCTCCTTAAAAATCCTTCAG